>JAYVRQ010000327.1:0-5540 GCA_043776145.1 Chthoniobacteraceae bacterium | reverse complement strand
GCGTGGGCGCGGTCGGCGGCGATGCGCGCGGCGTTCAGCATCGTGCTGTCGTAGCGGAAATTTCCGGCCTTCGGGCCGAAGGCCTTCACCTCGGTCGTGTCGAGCTTGCGCGCATTCTGCATGTCGAAAAGCGAGCCGTCCGCGCACGATTTCACGGGCGCGAGCAGGCTGAGAAAGCTGAGCACGAAGAGGATTTGGAATGATTTCAATGGCATCGTTTTTGGCGTAAAGAGGCGCGGACGGTAGCGGGCGATACTGTCCGGTCAAACGGAAATCTTTCGTAGGCGGAATGGGAAGACGCAGGATGCAGGCCACGCGGAAAGTTCATTTCACCGCGCGCGCCGACGCCGCTATGCTCGCGCCCCGTGAATCTTGAAACCGCCCTCGCCGACCTCGAATGGCTGCCGCCGCCGCGCATCCGCCAGCTTGAGCGTTTCGGCCTGCGCACCGTCGGGGATTTGCTCACGCATTTTCCAAAGCGCCACGAGGACCGCACGCGCTTCGACCGCTTCCCGGATGGCGAGACGGGCGAGCCCGTGTGCATTTGCGGGATGGTGAAAAGAACGTCGGTGAAACGATTCCGCGGCTACCAGAAAATGTTCGACGTGCTGCTCGAAGAAGAGAGCCCGCACGCGCTCAGTCCGCCGCTCGTGTGCCGGTGGTTCAACGCGCACTGGGTCGAAAAAATGGTCGCGAACGGGCAGCGGCTCGTCGTGTACGGGAAGCCGAAGCGCAGCGGATCAAATGTGGTGATCGCTCATCCCGAGTTCGAGGTGGTCGAGGAAGGTGCGCAGGAATCCGTGCATCTGAACCGGCTCGCACCGATCCACGCCGCGACGGAGGGGCTCTCTGCCCGAGTGCTCCGGCAGATCGTGTGGGATGTGTTGGAGCGGCTGTGCGACGATGACGTTCCCGACCTCCTGCCGAAGTCACTCGACGCGATGCCGCGCGCGCGGGCGCTGAGGCAGATTCACTTTCCTGCAAACGCGGACGCGCTGGCGAAGGCGCGGCGGCATCTCGTGCTCACGGAATTTTTCGCGATGCAAATGTGTATCGCCGCCAAACGCGCGGAGCAGGCCGCGCTGCCCGGCGCGGTTCACGCGGGCGGCGGCGAGTTGGTGCGCCGATTGCACGAGTCGCTGCCCTTCCCGCTCACCGGGGCGCAGCAGCGCGCCATCGCGGAAATCACCGCCGACCTCGCCGCGCCGCGCGCGATGAACCGGCTGCTGCACGGCGATGTCGGCTCAGGGAAAACGCTCGTCGCGCTGAGTGCGATGCTGCACTGCGTCGAGTCCGGCCACCAAGCCGCGCTCATGGCCCCGACGCAGATTCTCGCGGAGCAGCATTACTTGAATTTCCGGCGGCTGGTGGAACCGCTCGGGCTCACCGTCGCGCTACGCACGGCGGCGCGGCGGGAGGAGGCGGGGGCGCTGCCACTGTTTGCGGGCGGGCAGCAAAATCCGGGGAGCGCGCGCGTCTCGCGTGCTGGCGATGGCGTCCCGCCATCGCGAACTTTCGAAACCGTGGATGTCAGCGAAGACGCGCACTACTCGAAACGCCGTCGTCTGCCGCATTTTGAAAAACCGTGGGCCATCTACGCCGTCACCTTCACGACAAAAAAACACCGCGTTCTTTCCGCCAAATCCCGAACCCTGGTTCTCAACGCGCTGCAACATTTCCACCACGAACGTTACGAACTCTTCGCCGCGTGCGTCATGCCCGATCACGTCCATTTCTTGTTTCAGCCGTGGGTGAAAGAAGCGGACGAAAAAGGCGCGTCGGTCTTCTGGTCATTGAGTGAAATTTTCCATTCGTTGAAATCGTTCACGTCTCACGAGATTAACAAAATCGAGCGAACGAACAGAACGGTCTGGGAGAAGGAATCTTTTGACCGTTACGTGCGGTCGGATCGCGATTTGGAGGAGAAGTTTCACTATATCTGCCGCAATCCGTGGGATGCGGGTGTTGTCGCTGGCAACGAGGAGTATCCTTGGGTCTGGACGCCGGATTATCGGTCGGGCGTTGTGGAAAGTTCGTTTCGGCGGGACGCCGAAACCAGCACGCGAGACGCGCGCGCTCCCCGGATTTCCGGCCCCGCGTTTTCTGGAAATCCCCACCTCCTCATCGGCACCCACGCCCTTCTCTACGAAGGCTCCGGCATCGAAAACCTCGGCCTCGCCGTCATCGACGAGCAGCACAAATTTGGCGTGATGCAGCGCGCCCGGCTGCGGGCGCAGGGTGCCGCGCCGGATGTGCTCGTGATGACCGCCACGCCGATCCCGCGCACTTTGACGATGACGCTCTACGGCGATCTCGATGTTTCGACGCTCGATGAAATGCCACGCAATCGCGGCAGGATCATTACCGCCGCGCGCAATCCGGCGAAGCTGCCGGATGCGGTGAAATTTCTGCGCGAACAACTCGAGGCCGGGCGTCAGGCTTACATCGTGTATCCGCTCATCGACAAGTCGGCGAAGCTGGAGGCGAAGGCGGCGGCGACGGAGTTTGCGAAATGGACGGAGCTGCTCGCGCCGATGAAATGCGAACTGCTGCACGGGCGCATCCCGGCGGAAGAGAAGGAGGCAATCATGGAGCGATTCCGCCGCGGCGAAACAAAGGCGCTGATCGCGACGACGGTGATCGAGGTGGGCATCGACGTGCCGAATGCGAACATCATGCTCATCGAAAATGCGGAGCGGTTTGGGCTCGCGCAGTTGCATCAATTGCGCGGGCGCATCGGGCGCGGGGAGCACAAGAGCTACTGCGTGCTGTTGAGTTCCGCGGACGATGAAGCGAGTTTAGAAAAGCTGCGCGTGCTCGAAAAAACGGCGGACGGATTTGAAATCGCGGAGGCCGATTTGCGGCTGCGCGGGCCGGGCGACATCCTCGGCACGGCGCAGAGCGGGCTGCCGCCGCTGAAGATCGGAAATCTTTTTACCGATCAGGAATTGATGACGCTCGCGCGGAATGCGGCGTTCCTGATTTTCGAGCGCGATCCGCGGCTGGAAGCGCCGGAGAATCGCACTTATCGGGAAATGAAAGTGGCGGGTCTTTCGCAAGCGTAGTGGCGGGTTCCGGGGAGCGCGCGCGTCTCGCGTGCTGGCGAAGGCGTCCCGCCTTCGCGGACTTCCCTGTGCGCACGCCACACGAAACGCATTGAATTTCCCTGCGATCCATGTCGAAGAAAGTTCGTCTCCGCGAGACGCGGAGACCAACGCGCGAGACGCGCGTGCTACCCGGAAATCGCGCCGCCGCAGCTCGATCCGGCACCGGCGGTGCAGCCGAAGCAGTGTTCGCCGGTCGCAATGGCGCGGCCTTCCAGCGAGGCAGGGTCGATGTCCCAGAGGAAGGCGTGGCCGTTTCCCGCAAGCGGGAGATTCAGCATCTGGTTGAAATCGCAATCATGCACTTCGCCCTGCCAGCTCACGTTGATCGTGTTCCGGCACATCAGCCCGTCGATGGTCGTGGGATTGAACGCGGACACGAGCAGATCGAGATACGCCGCGTACTTCCCCTCGTGCCGCAGCCAGCTCGCGAAGCGCGCGATCGGCAGATTCGTGATCGTGTAGAGATCGTTGAAGACGATGCCGAAATGCGCGGCGAGTTCGCGTTTGTAGTCGGCTGCGAGTTCCACCTGCGGCGATGGGAGAAAGTCGCCATTCGGGTTGTACGCAAGATTCAGCGGGAGTTCCGCGCGCTGGCCGTAGCCGAGCCGGTTGAGCAATTGCAGCGCGGCAATGCTCGCGTCGAACACGCCGTCGCCGCGCTGTGCGTTCACATTTTCCGGCTGGTAGCACGGCATCGACGCCACGATTTCGATTTCATTTTCCGCGAGAAACTCCGCGAGGCCGTCGTGCGCCGGATCGAGCAGGATCGTGAGATTGCAGCGGTCGATGATCCGTCGCCGCATCGGCAGCGCGCGCACGCGTTCGATGAGATAGCGAAAGTCGGGAATCATCTCCGGTGCGCCGCCAGTCAAATCGAGCGTGGGAATGTCGGTCGCCGCGAACCAGTCGATGATGCGATCCACCGTTTCGCGCGCGATGATTTCCTTCCGGCGCGGCCCCGCATTCACATGGCAATGCACGCACGTCAGATTGCAGAGCTTGCCGACGTTCACCTGCAAAATTTCCGCGCGCGCGCGCCGCAGCGTGAGGCCACCGCGGTTCAGTGTGGATTCAAAACGATTCATGGGCATCAGTGCCGGGCAGGGTCGCACAAGAAAGTGCAACGGGCCAACTCAGTCCCCGGCGCGCGCGCGGCGGCTGGCGATCCATTTGCCAAGCGCGCCCGCCGCCAGCGCGAGCAGGAGCAGCGCGCCGGTGAGCATCCCGGAGAGTTCGCGCGAGATGGCCATGATGCTGAGGATGCGCGAGAGCCCGTTCGCAAGCACGGCGACGGCGGCGACGCCGAGCAGCGTGCCGTGGACGGTGCCCACGCCGCCGAAGATGCTCGTGCCGCCGAGCACGACCGCCGTGATCGCGGCGAGTTCGTAGCCGATGCCCGCATTCGCCCGCGCTTCCGTGACGCGCGAGACGAAAATAACCGCCGCGAGTCCTGCGACCGCGCCTGCGAGCGTGTAGGCGAGCGCGAGCCGGTGCTCGACTGCGATGCCCGCGTACCGCGCACCCTCCGGCGCAAAACCCAGCGCGCGAAAGGCGCGACCGAACGTGGTGCGATGCACGAACAACCACACGCCAATCGCGATCACGACAAAGACCCACGCCTGCACGGGCACGCCGAGGAAAAAGGAATTGCCGAGCGCGAGAAAGGATTCGGGGAAATTCGTGTACGCCTTGGTGCCGCCGGTGAACGCTTCCGCGAGTCCGCGGAAAAGCGAGAACGTGCCAAGGGTGACGATGAGCGGCGGCAGTCCGAGTCGTGTGATGAGCGCGGCATTCACGCCGCCGCCGAGCGCGCCAACGCCGATGGCACCGAGCGCGGCGAGCCACGGCGAACAGCCCGCGTCTTTCCACAACATGCCAAAGACGACCGCGCACAAACCCATAAGCGAGCCGACGGAGAGGTCGATGCCCGCGGTGAGAATGATCGGCGTCATCACGAGCGCGAGCAGGCCGATCTCGACGGATTGGCGGACGATGTTCGCGATGTTGCCGGCAGTTCCAAAGTTGCGGCCCACGGCGTTGAAGAAAAGGATTTCGAGGACGAGAACGACGAAGAGGACGGACTCGTGTCGGAGCAGCAACGCGCGCAAACCAGCGCCAGTTCTAGGTTCGGTCTTCATTTTCTTTTCGAGCGCAGCCCATCCGCCATCACGGCGAGCAGGATGACAAATCCCTGAATGGCCTTTTCCCAATACGCCTGAACGTGAAAATGCGTGAGCGCGGGGTTCACATTCGCGAGCAACAGCAGTCCGGGAAAAACGCCCCACAAATTCCCGCGCCCGCCGCTCACCGCGACGCCGCCGACGACACACGCGGCGATCACTTTCATCTCGAGCCCGTCGCCGCAGGTCGGCTGGACTTGCGGGGATTGCACCACGTTCATCATCGCGGCGAGGCCGGTGAGCGCGCCCATCA
>JAYVRQ010000326.1:0-5554 GCA_043776145.1 Chthoniobacteraceae bacterium | reverse complement strand
TCGACTGGCTCGCGCGCCGCTTCATCGCCGATGGCTGGTCCTTCAAAAAACTCCACCGCCTCATCCTCACGAGCGCGACGTGGCGGCAGTCGTCCATTTCCCATTTTCCATCTGCCATCGCCAAAGATCCTGAAAACCGGCTGCTCTCGCGCTTCCCCACACGCCGCCTCGATGCCGAGCAAATCCGCGACGCCATCCTCGCGACCACCGGTGAACTCGATCCCGCCGCAGGCGGTCCGAGCGTCGATCCCGGCAAACCGCGCCGCAGCATTTACACGAAAGTCCTGCGCAACACGCACGACCCGCTGCTCGAAGTTTTCGACCTGCCCGAGGGATTTAGCAGCACGTCGCAACGCAACGTCACCACGACGCCGACACAATCGCTGTTGCTGATTAACAGCCCGTGGATGCTCGCGCGCGCCGCCGCGTTCGCCCTCCGGATCGAGCGCGAAAATTCCTCCGATCCCGGCGAGCAACTCACCGACGCCATCCGCCTCGCGTTCGGTCGCGATCCGGCGGCGGGAGAAATCGCGGGCATCGGGCGCTTCCTCGCCGAGCGGGAAAAAGTTTTCGCCGCGCGCCGACAGCCCGAAAAAGAAACGCCGTTCATCGCGGACAAAATTCGTTTCCGCGATGGACACGGCGCGCTGCTCACACCCGGTTCCGCGCAAGAGCGGCTCAGCGTTCCAAGGACCGACCAACTGCCCGGCGGCGATTTTACGATCGAAGCATTCGTCCATCTTCGCAGCACCGCGGACGACAGCCAGGTGCGAACCATCGCGTCGCATTGGGACGGTGTGAAAGGCCGCGCGGGCTGGAGCGTCGGCGTCACCGGAAAAAAATCGCGCTACAAACCGGGCACGCTCGTCTTGCAGCTCAGCGGCACCGGCAGTCCCGCCGATGACACCGCCGAGCCAGTCTTCTCTGGCCTCAGCGTCGAGCCGGGCAAGCCGTATTTCATCGCCGTCGCCACGAAGCTCGCGGACACCGGCGAAAGCGGTGTCACCTTCTACGTGAAAGACATGACCAACGACGACGAACCGATGCTCGTCGCCAGCGTCCCGCACATCACCACGGCTAACATTCGCGCCACCGCGCCGCTCACGCTCGGCGGACGCGCTGGCGAGGCGAAACATTTGTGGGACGGCGTGATCGACGACGTGCGCCTTTCAAACGCGGCCCTCGCTAAAGACGAATTGCTGCTCACGAAGGAAGGCGCATCCGACCACACCTGCGGCTACTGGCGCTTCGAGCCAGCGCCCGGCGTTTTCAAAGACTCATCGGCTTTCGCCCACGACATCGAGCCGCGCGCCACCGTCCCGCCAAAGCTCGACGCGAGGCTGGAGGCGCTTACCGACTTCTGCCACGTCCTGCTGAACGCGAACGAATTTCTTTACGTCGATTGACTGGGTTTCACGCGACACAGCGGTTGAGACTGTTGGCAGATTCCGGCCCGCGGTGCTTGGCGGAGTGAAGGAAGAAGAATGCGCCGAGTTTTATGAAGTGGCCGCTATCCGCTGCGGCGCTGATTTTTCCGATTGGCAAAATGCGGGCAAGCCCGGACAACTACGAATCGTCCCGGAATTTTATGCGATCCACCTCGCGGTTGGC
Source organism: Chthoniobacteraceae bacterium (assembly GCA_043776145.1). Classification (GTDB taxonomy): domain Bacteria; phylum Verrucomicrobiota; class Verrucomicrobiia; order Chthoniobacterales; family Chthoniobacteraceae; genus JANLQB01. Next base: position 3,943 of record JAYVRQ010000326.1, on the reverse strand, counting down.
GCAACAAGCTCCGGGACAAAACGCAACATGCTCCACCACGAAGTCATCGACGAAAGCCTCCCTGCGGGCAAATTCCAGCCACCGCGGGCAGCGGGCGCGGGCGGCGGGCGAGCGGCGGAAGAATTGTGATCGAGTTTCTCCAGCAACTCATCAACGGGCTTGGCCAGGGGGCGATCTATGCGCTGATCGCGCTGGGTTACACGATGGTTTTCGGCGTGTTGCGCTTCATCAATTTTGCGCACGGCGATGTGTACATGCTCGGGGCGTTTGCCGGGCTTTATGTCGGGCCGAAAGTGGCGCGCGTGTTTGGCGAGGGGCCGTCGTATTCGGGGATGTTTGCGGTGCTGCTCGTCGCGATGCTCATCTGCGCGGCCATCGGCATCGTCATCGAGCGGCTTTGCTACCGGCCGCTGCGGGAGCGCCCCAAGCTCACCGTGCTCATCACCGCGATTGGCGTTTCCCTTTTCCTGGAAAATGGCGGGCAGTTCGCATTCGGCGCGGACCCAAAATCGTTTCCTGAAATCATCACCGACCGCGCGATCGAGATTCCCGAATCGTGGGGCAGCATCTCGGGACTCACGATCACGGTTTCCCAACTGCTCGTCGTCGGCATCACGCTCGTCCTGCTTTTCGTCCTGCGACACATCGTGCTGCACACGCGGATGGGCATGGCGATGCGCGCGCTTTCGTTCAATCCCGTCGCCGCCTCGCTGATGGGCATCAACAACGATGTCGTCATCTCCTTTACCTTCGGCCTCGGCTCGGCGCTCGCGGGTGCGGCGGGAATTCTCACGTCCATCCAGCAGCCAAGCATCGACCCGCTGATGGGGGTGAACGCGGGCCTCAAAGCCTTTGTGGCAGCCGTTCTCGGAGGCATCGGCAATCTTCCCGGCGCGGCGCTTGGCGGCGTGCTCATCGGATTGCTCGAAGCCCTCGTCGTCGGCTACGGCAATCCCACCTATCGCGATCCCATCGTTTTCGGCGTGCTCATCGTCATCCTGCTTTTGAAACCCACCGGCCTGCTCGGCGCATCCGAGCGCGAGAAAGTTTAGATGGAACGCTCGAAGCTCATCCTCCTCGCGGTCCTCGCCGCCTGCGCCGCCGTCTCCCACTTCGCCGCCGGGATGAACCCGTATTACTACGACATCCTCATCGGCATCGGCATCAACATCATCCTCGCCGCCGGGCTGAATCTCGTGAACGGCTACACCGGCCAGTTCTCGCTCGGCCATGCGGGCTTCATGGGCGTCGGCGCGTATGCCGCGTCGTGGGCCACGCTCACGTATGGCTACGCCTTCGGCAGCGGCACCGTCGCCACCACCAGCGTCTTCCTCATCGCACTCATCGCGGGCGGATTGCTCGCCGCGCTCGCCGGGCTTGCCGTCGGCGTTCCGTCGCTTCGCTTAAAAGGCGACTACCTCGCCATCGTCACGCTCGGCTTCAACGAGATCATCAAAGGCGTCATCCAAAACGCCGACGCCCTCGGTGCCCAGCGCGGGCTCGGCGGCCAGGTCCAGCACACCAACCTTTTTTGGACCTTCGCCTTCGCCGCGCTCACCGTGTACGTCGTCGTGAATCTCGTGCGCTCCACCTATGGCCGCGGCTTCCTCGCCGTGCGCGACGATGAAATCGCCGCCGAAGCGATGGGCATCAACACCACGAAATACAAAGTCCTCGCCTTCGTCATCGGCGCATTTTTCGCAGGCATCGCGGGCGGGCTTTACGCGCACTTCAAGCAGTTCATCCATCCCGAGGGCTTCAATTTCGTAAAGTCCGTCGATGTCGTTGTCATGGTCATCATCGGCGGCATGGGGAACACCGCAGGCGTCTGCTTCGCCGCCGTGCTGCTCACGATTTTGCCCGAGTGGCTGCGCACCGTCGCGCGCTACGAATGGCTGCCCGAGTGGCTCCGGCACGTCGCCGAGAACCGCATGATTATCTACTCGCTCCTGCTCATCGTCCTCATGCTCACGCGACCGCAGGGGCTCTTCGGCTCGGGAAACGCCACGCGCAAAAAAGCATGAGCGCGCTCCTCGAACTCGACAACGTCACCGTCCAGTTCGGCGGGCTCAAAGCCGTCGGCGATCTCTCCTTCAAAATCCACGAGCGCGAACTCATCGGCCTCATCGGCCCGAACGGCGCGGGCAAGACCACCGTCTTCAATCTCATCACCGGCGTCTATGAGCCCACTGCCGGAGCCATCGCCTTCGCGGGCAAATCCGTCGTCGGCCACCGTCCCTACGCCATCACCGCCCGCGGCATCGCGCGGACTTTTCAAAACATCCGCCTCTTCAGTTCGCTCAGCGTCTTCGACAACGTGCGCACCGCCTGCAACCTGCACTGCCAGCACGGCCTCTCGCACGCGCTCATGCGCGGCCCGAAATTTTGTCGCGAAGAAATCGACATCGAAGCGCAAGTGATGGAACTGCTCGAAATCTTCGGCCTCGCCGCCGAGCGCGACATGCCCTGCCGCGCGCTCCCGTACGGCGACCAGCGCCGCCTCGAAATCGTCCGCGCCCTCGCCACGCGCCCGAAGCTCCTGCTCCTCGACGAACCCGCCGCCGGCATGAACCCGACCGAGAAAGTCGAGCTGATGAAACTCATCCGTTTCACCCAGGAAAAGTTCGGCCTCGCCGTCCTCCTCGTCGAGCACGACATGAAAGTCGTCATGGGCATCTGCGAGCGCATCAACGTCCTCGACTACGGCCGCAAAATCGCCGAAGGCACCCCGGCGGAAATCCAGCGCGATCCGAAAGTCATCGCGGCGTATTTGGGAACGGACGACACGGACTGAGCCCGGCCGCGCACCTAGTCAGCCTGCGGCGGTCCAGTCGATGTCGTAGAACGCTACGCGCCCCGTTCCACCCTTCGGGTCGGGCCATTCGTGGTAACCGTCCCACGCGCCGTCGGCTTTGAGCTGGCGGCGGGTGTGAATCCGCGCGCCGGAGAGGTCGCGCCGGATCTCCAGCAAGTTGTAAAGCCGGGGCGTGGACTCGGGACGCCCCTCCGGTGGCGAGGCAAAGCTCCCCACGCCCGTTACATGCAGTCTTCGGCTCTCCCAAGGGCGGATCAAATCGCGTTTCGGCTCATGCACATCGCCGTGCAGCGCGAGCCGGACCTCGCCATTCTGGAGCAGCCCGAGAAAGTCGGTGTTTTGCATCTGCTTCGGCCCGATCACGGCGTGATGCCACACCGCGATTCGCAGAAACCGTCGCCCCGGCGTCTCCTGCTGTTGCGCCTCGCGCAAAGCTTTCGCCACCGCGTCGGGATGCAGCCCCGCCCGCTTGCGATGGAACTGATCGATCTGCCAGCACGAGTTCAGCGCGAGGAACTGCAGGCCCGTCTCGGGGAAAGGAATCGCGAATCCCTGCGCGGCCATCTCCGTCGGATACGGGCGCTGGAGAAATTTGTGGTAAAAGCCATCGGAAAACGCCTTCAGCCGCTGCGGATACCTCTCATCGTTGCGCGCGAGGATGATGTCACCCTGCTTCACAAACTCGCCCTCCTGCAATCCGTCCGCACTCTCGCGCCATTCGTACGACTCCCGCATCTCGCGCACATCGTGATTCCCCGGCACGAACACGCACCGCTCCGCCGAGAGCCCAAACTCCCTCGTCAGCCTCGACACAAACTCATACGCCTTCTCGAACCCCTCCGCCGAGCCGCGATCCGTGAAATCCCCGGACACCACGAGGTAATCCAGCCGCTCGAAGCCCAGCCCCTCGCCGCGCCGGAGGTCATCCACGAGCGGTTGCAGCCGCGCCACTACCGAGGTCTCCTTCGTAAAATGCAGATCGCTCAGGTGCAGCACGCGCAGCGGCGCGTCGGGAGGCGTCTCCACCGCGCTTTGCTCCAGCACGCGCACCGCTTCCTTCGTCTCCACCTCGCGCCGCTTCTCGATCTCCGTCTTCAAGGCCCACGTCGCCCGCTCCAGATGCGGATG
>JAYVRQ010000325.1:0-5556 GCA_043776145.1 Chthoniobacteraceae bacterium | reverse complement strand
AAGGGTTGGGATTCATCGGGCGGCGGTCATGCTTTAACAACTAATGCGAAAAACCCGCCAAAAAAGGCTCACGCAAAATGGCTTCGAGGGTGATGAAGATTTGGATTGAGCGCTCCGGCCTCGCGGGTGTTTCATCCGCTCCATGAGCACACGACTTCTCTTAACGGCCACCTTCGGGTGGGCACTCGCTTCATCCCTGCTCGCCGACGACAAGCTGTGGGTGAATGAATATGAAAAAGCCAAATTAACCGCGGCGAAAGAGAGCAAGGATTTGCTCATGGATTTCACCGGGTCGGACTGGTGCAGTTGGTGCATCAAGCTGCACAAGGAGGTCTTCGATTTGGAGACGTTCAAGACGGCTGCGCCGAAAAATTTCGTGCTCGTGGAACTCGATTTCCCGCAGGACAAAAGCAAGCTCTCGAAGGAAGTGCAGGAGCAAAATGCGAAGCTGCAAACGCAGTTCGCGATTCAGGGTTATCCGTCGATCGTGCTCGCCGATGCGAGCGGGCGACCTTACGCGCAGACGGGCTACCAGCCGGGCGGCGCGGACGTTTACCTGAAGCATCTCGATGAACTCCGCGCCGTGAAAACCAAGCGCGACGAAGCGTGGAAAAAAGCCGACGGCGCGCAGGGAACCGAGAAGGCGAAATTTCTCGCGGACGGTTTGAAGGCGCTCGATCTCGATCTCGCGACGGTTCACTACAAGCCCGTCATCGACGAAATCGCAAAGCTCGATCCAAAGGATGAAACCGGCGTGACCGCGTCGTTCGCCTTCAAATCCGACCTCGAAGCGGTGAAGGCGAAAGTGATGGAAGCCGCGCGCAAAGGCGACGGCGGGGCGCGAAAGGAAGTCGATGATTTCATCGCCGCGCATCCGAAGGCGAACGCGCAGCAAAAGCAGGAGGCGCTCATGGCCGTGCTCAACACCTACCGCCCGCCAAAGGATAACGAAGCCGTGTTGAAACTGATGGGCGAAGTGAAGGCGCTCGACGCCGAATCCGAATCCGGCAAACGCGCCGGGATGATCTTGGAGCAAGTCCAGAAGATGATCGAGAAGGACAAGGCCGCGCCCGAAAAGACCGCGCCGGAAAAAGCCGCGCCTCCGAAGAAAGATAGCTGACGCCAGTGCACCGCGTTTGATTTTACGACCGCCGCTCCCGCGAGGGGGCGGCGGTTTTTGTTTGCTACGCGCAAGCCCGTCGGCAGCAGCCGGGCTCGCGGACGCCGACACATGCGGGGACCGCAAGCAGCGCGCCGAGCACGGGGGCGATGAGGTAGAGCCAGAGCGCGCTGATGTTTCCGCTGACGATGGCGGGGGCGAGGGAGCGCGCGGGGTTCATGGATGCGCCGCAGATGGGTCCGGCGAACATCGCCTCGAGCGCGATGATCGCGCCGATGGCGATCCCGGCGGTGATGCCTTTTTCCTTCGCACCCGTCGAGACGCTGAGGACGACGAGCATGAGGAGAAAGGTGAGGACGATTTCGAGGATGAAAGATTGTGTAATTGGACCGGCGGGGAGCGTCGCGCCGAGCGTGAGATGCGCGGGAAAGAGAACGCGGAGGAGTGCGCTGGCGGCGAATGCCCCGGCGAGTTGCGCGCCGATGTACGGCGCGACGCGCGCGGTTTCAAAACGGCGCGCGGCCCAGAAGCCGATGGTGACGGCGGGATTCAGATGCGCGCCGGAGACATCGCCGAAACAATAAATCATCGCGAGCACGATGAGGCCGAAGGTGAGCGCGATGCCCGCGTGGCCGATCGCGCCGCCGCTCACATCATTTATGATAATCGCGCCGGTACCCGCGAAGACGATGGCGGCGGTGCCGAGGAATTCGGCGAAGAGCGATTTTTTCATGGCTGGATGGCGGTGCATTTTTCGCGGCACCAATCGGCGATGGCGCGGGCGATGGTGTCGCGGACCTCACGCGTGGAGGCGAGTTTTTCATCGTGTGTGCCGCCGAATTGCGAGGGGTCGGGAAAGCCCCAGTGCAGGCGCGTGGTGCCGCCGGGGAAAATGGGGCAGCGTTCCGCGCTGGTCTCGTCGCAGACGGTGATGACGTAGTCGAACTGCCGGCCGCTCGCGATCATCGCCTGCACGGACTTGGTCGCGTTGCGCGAGATGTCGATGCCTTCCTCGGCCATCGCCTCGACGACGATGGGATTGAGTTTGCCGGGTTCGATGCCCGCGCTTTGCGCCTCGAATTCATCGCCGCAAATGCGGTTGAGAAACGCCTCGGCCATTTGCGACCGCGCGCTGTTGTGGATGCAGACGAAGAGGACTTTGGTTTTCATGGATGCGGATGGGAGGTTGCCCGGGAAGTGCGGGCGGTGCAATAGAGACAGCGAGTTGAAATCATTCCGCCAAATCAAATGAGCGACTGGTCCGCTGAATACTCCGCGCTGGAAACACGCGTGATCGCGGCCTTGCCCGCGGATTTGGGCGAGGCGGAATTCGATGCGCTGGCGCTGGATGTTCATGTTTTCCAACGACGGTGGAATGCGCCGTACGGGAATTTTTGCGCGACCAGGCCGGAGCCGAAATCGTGGCGCGAAATTCCGGCTGTTCCGCAGGGCGCGTTCAAGCGGCACCGGCTTTCCGTCGCGCCGACGGAGGCGGTCGGGAAAACCTTTCGCACTAGCGGGACGACGGGAGAGGGATTCGGCGAGCATCATTTCGTGAACACGCGGCTGTACGAGGCGGCGGTCGTCGCGGGCTGGCAACGGCTCGATCTTCCGCGCGAGGCGTGGCCGGTGATCCTCGCGCCGCGCCCGGAGGATGCGCCGCATTCGTCGCTCGCGCACATGCTCGGCGCGCTGGCGGGCGATGGTTTCTTTCTCATCGAAAAGGACGGCTCGATCGACATCGAGCAATTCATGGCGGCGATGCGGACGTGCTTTCACGCGAAGCGCCCGGTCGCGCTGCTCGGGACGGCGCTGGCGTTTCTGAATGTGTTCGAGCGTCTCGGCCCGCTGCGCCCGCCGCGCCGCGCGGGGAGCTTTGCGATGGAGACGGGCGGTTACAAAGGCAGCGGGCGCGAGATTCCGAAGGCGGAGCTTTACGCGATGTTCGGCGAACATCTCGACCTCGCGCCGAATCGCGTGCTGAACGAATACGGGATGACGGAACTGAGTTCGCAATTTTACACGCGCGGTCTCGGCGGCGTGCATGATGCCGGGCCGTGGCTGCGCGCGCTGGTGATCGACCCGGAGAACGGGCGCGAGGTGACGGTGGGTGAAATGGGGGTGCTGCGCATTTTCGATCTCGCGAATCTCGGCTCGGTGCTCGCGATCGAGACGCAGGATATTGCGATCCGGCGCGCGCACGGATTCGAGTTGATCGGGCGCGATCCCGGCGCGATCCCGCGCGGATGCTCGCGCGCGGCGGATGAAAGGATGCGCGCGTGAGCACGCTCGCACGCGCCACCCACCTCGCGAACGCGGCGGGACGCTTCCCCTTTCTCGGAAGCACCACCACCGCCGATCTGCTCGCGCTCGTGCGTGCGGAATTCGGGCACGAGTCCGCGCTCGATGACTTTCAGCCGCACGGCGAGCACTTCGCGATGGCGGTCGCGCCGGGGACGATCCTGCACGTCGTCAGCGGCAATACACCCGCAGCGGGGCTCCAGAGCTTGATTCGCGGGCTGCTGCTCGGCTCGCGAAACCTTTGCAAAATTCCATCGGGAGGGCTGCCGGAGATCGCGGAATTTCGCGCGAGGCTGCCGGAATGGCTCGCGGAGCGCGTGGAGATTTCCGCCGAATTGCCGGACGAATGGCTGGCGCGCGCGGATGCCGTGATCGTCTTCGGCAGCGATGAAACGATCGCGCATTTTCGCGCGCGCATCCGGCACGATCAGGTTTTCATCGCGCACGGGCACAAGCTCAGCGCGGGCTTTGTGTTCGACGATCCGCGCTTCGATTCCGTCCCCGGCGCGGCGCGGGATGTGTCCGCGTTCGATCAGCAGGGCTGCCTCTCGCCGCAGGTGATTTACGTGCGCGACGATGCCCGCGCGTACGCGGCGCGGCTGGCCAGTGAAATGGAATCGCTCAGCGTTCGCGAGCCGCGCGGACCAATTTCGCTCTCGGAAAAAATCGCGATCCGCACCGCGCGCGAGGAACTCGCATTTCGCGGCGCGCAGCTTTGGCAGAGCGCGGATTCCACGGAATGGACGGTCGCCTTCGACAACGCGCCCGGCTTTCCCCGCTCCCCGCTGAACCGCTTCATCTTCATCAAACCACTCCCCGCCGATCTCGCATCCGAACTTCGTGAAGTGCGCGCGCATCTGAGTTGCGCCGGGATTTGGCCCGCCACGACGGAGCACGCGCGCCCACTTTCCGCGCTCGGCTTTTCCCGCATCTGCCCGCTCGGCTGGATGCAGTCGCCGCCGTGGACATGGCATCAGGATGGACAGCCGCAGCTCACCACGCTGGTGCGCCGGGTGGGTTTTGAGCGCGCCACTCGGTAGTTGCTTTCGCGCGCGCAGTTCCGCATCTTCCTGGCATGTCGAGAGAAGACGCGATCAAGACCGAAGGCATCGTGAAAGATGTGCTCCCCGGAACGATGTTCCATGTGCAGCTCCCCAACGGCGCGGTGGTGCTCGCCCACATCTCGGGCAAGATGCGCAAGCATTTCATCCGCATCGTGCCGGGAGACAAAGTGGAACTCGAACTTTCGCCCTACGATCTCTCGAAGGCGCGCATCATTTTCCGCGAGCAATAAAACCACGCGAACCCTGAAAAATCCAAAGCCATGTCCGACGAAAATCTGAAATCCAACGAGTCCGGCGACGAGCCGAGTTTTGAAACTGCGAAGGCGCGTGCGAAAGAAGCTGCCGATCATCTGCGCTCCGCCGCGACCGCAAAGGCGCGCGAGTTGCGCGAAAAAGCGGGAGCTAAAGCCAGCGAGTTTCGCGGGAAAGCGGAGGCGAAAGCGCAGGAATTCCGCGAGACGGCGGAGGAAAAGGCGCATGATTTCCGGGAGCGGGCGGAGCACACTTACGGCGAGGCGCGCGCGCGCACGCGGACTTTGCAGGAGGATGGCGAGGCCTACGTCCGCGAGAATCCCGCGAAGGCCGTGTTCACGGCGCTCGCCGCGGGCTTCGTGCTCGGGCTCATCATGCGCAAGTAGCCCGCGCGGATGCCAGACCGTGCCACGCCGCATCCGGGTTTTTTCGAGCACGCGACGGCGTGGCTGGGAACGCTGCTCGCACATCTGCGCGTGCGGATCGAGCTGGCAGAAATTGAGGGGAAAGAGGCCGCGGTTCATTACGGCGTGCTGCTCGCGCTCGCGTTGGCGGGGTTTGTTTTCGTCGTGTTCGGCTACCTGTTCCTGTGCCTCGCGCTCGTCTTCCTCATCGCGTGGGCGTGCGGCGGCGGGAATGCGTGGATTTGGGTGCTGCTCGGCGCGTCCGTGCTGCATTTGTGCGGCGGGGTCGGTGCGTTTTTTTGGATCAGGAGCAGGCTCGCGGTACCGATGTTTTCGGCGACGCTCGATGAATTGCGAAAGGATCAGGAATGGCTGACATCGACGACCGAAAAGCGGCGCTGATCGCGCAACTCGC
>JAYVRQ010000324.1:0-5559 GCA_043776145.1 Chthoniobacteraceae bacterium | reverse complement strand
CCAAATCGCGATCGCTGGTGGGTGTGCCCCATGCGTGGGAGCCAAACCACCAGATTGGTTCGGGATGGAACTCGGACACCAGCGTTTGGGTGGCCGATGCGATGGGCGTTTCATCAATGGTGATCACCGGCGGCAGTGTCACCGGTTCGTGGGCTCGGTCGAGATTGAATCGGCAGGCCTGTATCCAGCGCAGCGGAAGCGAGTAATTACGCGCCGGATGGGCTGGCTGGTTGCGCGTGGGCGCGCAACTCGGCCTGCCGCTGGCGGGCGGCGGCGCTTTCGGACTGCGGGCGAAGGCGGCGGGGAGCGGTGGAAAAACGCGCGTGCCGTGAAACTCGCACCGCTCACCCGCCCACGATCTCTTCCGAAGGCGGTGTGGCGCTGTCGTTTTCCACCGCACTCCAGGGTTTCGTGGCGAGCAATGCGGCGCGGATTTGCTCGGCGGTGACTTCGCCTTCCCACCGGCTGATGACCACGGTGGCGACGGCGTTGCCGATGAGGTTGGTGAGCGCGCGGCATTCGCTCATAAAACGGTCGATGCCGACCAGCAACGCGAGGCTTTCGATGGGGATGCCGGGGACGACCGCGAGCGTGGCGGCGAGCGCGATGAAGCCCGCGCCGGTGATGCCGCTCGCGCCTTTCGAGGAAAGCATGGCGACGAACAGCAGCCAGAGTTGCTGATGCAGGCCGAGCGGCGTGTCGGTGGCTTGCGCGAGGAAAACGGCGGCCATGCTCATGTAGATGTTCGTGCCGTCGAGATTGAAGCTGTAGCCCGTTGGGATGACGAGGCCGACGGTGCCCGGCGAGCACCCGAGGCGCTGCATTTTCTGGATGATGCCGGGCAGCGCGGTTTCGCTGGAACTGGTGCCGAGGACGAGCAGCAGTTCGTCTTTGATGTAGAAAAGAAATCGCACGATCGAGAACCCAGCGGCACGCGCGATAAGGCCGAGAACGACAAAGACGAAGAACCCCGCCGTGAGATAAAAGCCAGCCATCAGTGCGAGCAGTTTGTTCAGCGAAGCGATGCCATAGCTACCCACGGTGAAAGCCATCGCGCCAAAGGCTCCGATGGGTGCCAGCTTCACGATGCGACCCATGATGCCAAAGAAAAGCTGCGCGATGGTGTCGATGGCGCGAAGCATCGGGCGACCGCGTTCGCCCAGCGCGCTGACGGCGAAGGCGGTGAGGATGGCAACGAGCAGGACTTGCAGCATGTCGCCCCGCGCGAAGGCATCGAAGAAACTCACCGGGATGATGTTTAGCAGGAAATCGACAGTGCTCAGCGTGTGCGCCTGCGCCGCGTAGCCCGCGCCGATCTTGGAATCGAGCGTGCCTGGGTCGATGTGAAAGCCGACGCCGGGCTTCAGCACATTCACCACGACGAGCCCGATGACGAGCGCGAGCGTGGAGACGACTTCAAAGTAAAGCAGCGTCTTCGCGCCGACGCGCCCGAGTTTTTTCAAATCGGACATCGACGCGATGCCATGCACCACGGTGCAAAACACGATCGGCGCGATGAGCATTTTCACGAGCTTGATGAAGCCATCGCCCAGCGGCTTGAGCGCCTTCCCTCTCTCCGGCCAGAAGTGCCCGAGCGCGATGCCGAGCGCGACGGCGATCAAGACCTGCACGTAAAGAATGCGATACCAAGGCGTGCGGTTCATCGCCGGTCACGGTTTCACGAAGCGCGTGCGGAAGTCGAGCCAGCCCTCCGCGCTCGGGCCGTCGCCCGCGTCGAGGACGATGCCTTGATATTGCTCGGACGCGGGCCACTTGCTGAGGCCGTAATGCAGAGTGGACACACCGCGCCGCAATCGGCGGTCGGCGGGGATGCGGAAGAGCACCGCCTTTCCCTCGCAGAACGACTGAGCCCTCCCGATGCGTTCCGTGCTCTCAAAAAAATTGAAGAGTGAAAATGCGGACGCGGAGACATCCAGCGGGGTCACAAGTTGATCGGCGTATTTCGCGACTTCGCGGAAGAACGGTTCGTTCCACAGCCCAGTCGAGATCGAGAGCGGGCGGGTGTCGGGCGCGAGCGCGGCGCGGAGTTCATCGAGAAAAGGAAGCAGCGTCGCGTTTTCCGCGGTGCCGGAAAAGTCGAGCGACACGCCGCGCAGGCGCGGATGGCGGTCGAGCAGGCGGCGGAGATCGAGGATGAAAAAGCGCCGCCAGCGCACATCGTCGAGCGGGAATGCCGCGCCAGCGATCTGCGCCCAGCCGCGCGCGTCGTAGCATTCGTAAAGCAGCGCCTCAATCCGCGCCGCGTCGGGTCCGGGCAGCGTGCCGTCGGCATTCGGCGGAGCGAGCTGGAGATACAGTTCCGTGAGGTGATGCTCGCGCAGCGCGCGGGCGAGTTCGCCGATTGCGAGCGTCGGTTTTTCCTCCGCGACCCACGATGCGCCGAGCACGATGCCATTGCGCCCGCGATCGTTCCGACCATCGCGGACATCGACTCCCGGCTCGCGCAAGATGAGTGCAGCGAGCAGAGCCAGCACTGCGAGGACGATCAACACATGGAACACGTCACGCACCGTCGAATGAGTCTTTAGCCAGCGGCGCATCGGGATGGGTCAGGTGGAAACGGACACGTCAAACGTTGTCGCGAAATCTTCGGCCAGTTTTCGCAGACCCGCTTCCCGACCACTGCGATCGACGTAGCGTTTGCCCGCCTCGCCGCTTTCCAGCCAGAGACTCCACAGACGTTCACCGCCACCCGACCACAGTTGGTTTTCGAGATGAACTGCGGTGAGCGTTCCCGGCTCGAACATCTTGCAAGTCCACTTTCGGAAGACTGGCTTGCGACGAAATTCCGCGCGCTGATCGCCGGGGAATAAATGCCACTCTTCGCGTGCGTAGCTTTGCAGAAGCTCTACCGCGATCTGCCGCCACATCCAAACGCAGAACACCGCTCCACTAATTCCAATGACATTCCCAACCAAATAAAACAACAGTCCGCCGCGGTCCCAATGCGTCAGATGTTCCCGCGTTGTCTGGTCGGTGATGAGCGCGGCAATCATGCGGCAACCTTGTGGAATGAAGGCCGCGCTCACGACCGTCGCGATGACAAACCCGAAGGTGGCACCGATGCGAGCGCTGATGCCATTCGCCCACACGATTTCTGAGTCCGTGCGCAGCTTTTCTTCGAGCCACATGGAAGGCGGACCGTGGTTACCAAACATCGTTTCAGTCAAAAACAGCAGTTGGATGAAAGAAACTCACGCAAAGACGCAAAGGCGCAAAGATTTACATGGAATGAAACCGTCGCTGCTGGAAAAAGCGCGAATCGCTGACGCCGAAGGCTCTGGACTGCTGCGATTCCTTCGCAGCTCTCCGGCGAGGAGCACGCCATCCAAAAGCGGCGAAGGAATCGCCGCAGTCCAAAGCCTTCGGCGATCAGAATCCGGCTGGCCTTTTCCAGCAGTATAAAGTTCATCCGTTAAAAAAATGGAAAGGCCGCGGAGCTTGCTGTGTCCCCGCGGCCTTTCAAAATGGTTTCGCGTCGGGAGAAATTATTCCGTCTTCAGGATGAGATCCTTGAACTGCACCGTCATCGGATTCCCCGCGTGGAGTTGCAGCGCGAGCACACCCTTCTTCGCTCCCACCGCCGTGTCGTCCGTCACATCCACCGTTTGCCGTCCATTGATGAAATGCTTCAAGTGATTGCCCTTCGCGACGATCTTGTAGGTGTTCCAATCCGCCGGTTTGATCGAATCCTGAATCTCCTCCGAACGGCCCACGGAACCGGTCACTTCCAGCTTCGGTTTGTTCGGCGCATCGCCTTCGCTCACCGTCACGATCTGCCCTCGCTGCGCGAGAATGCCGCGGCCTTTTTCCTCGTAGAGAATGCCGCTGTAAGTCTTGCCCACTTCAAAATCCGCCTGGTATCCCGCGACCACCGAATAGGCGGGATCGACCACCTTGCTGCGATACTGGATGCCGGAATTTCCGAAGCCATTCGCCTCGCCTTTTTCGTCCACGATCTTGAATTTGCAGGTGAGTTGGAAGTCGCCGACTTCGCCATCCCAGATCAGGAATGTGTTCGTCTTCACCGGATTTTCCTTCGTCGTCTGCCCGGTGATCGCCCCATCTTTCACGCTCCAAAAACCCTCCACGCCCTTCCAGCCCGTGAGGTCTTTGCCGTTAAAGATTGGCTTGCCCGCGCTCGTGGAGCCTTCCTTGGCGGCGCCGAAGGTCGGCGCATTGATGACCTCCGAAGTGTCCACCGCAAACGCGGCGGCGAGGCTGAGGGTGGCGAGGGCGGTGAGAGTCGGGATGGGTTTCATGGCGGGATTTTTTTCGGTGAAGGTTGCGCACCGACAACCGGCGCGAGGCATCCCCATTAGCGGGAACTTCCGACGATGCAAGCGCGGGGAGGCGGCCTAGGCTTTTTCCTTCCGTCGCGTCTGCGGGATGGGTGGGGGGACGGGGGTGGCTTCGCCGAAGCCGGCGCGGCCGATGGCGAGGGGCATGTCGGTCACGATGTCGCGGAATTGATCCATCTCGGACAGCCACTTGTTCGTGTGTTCGAGATTTTCCACCGTGGCGTCGATGCGAGCGGTGAGCGCGGCGGCGTTGCGCGTGGCGACGGAGTCGGCGCGGATGAGTTTGATCTGCTGGTCGAGCCGCTCCTGCTCGGCGACGACGAGCGCGAGGTTCGCCTTCGCGGTGCCGAGGCGGTCGGCGCGTTTGCCGAGGGTTTCGAGGCGTTCGAGGCGGGAGGTGAGCAATCGCTCGCGCGCGTCGAGTTCGCCGCTGGGGCCTTTGGCTTTCAGTTTTTCGATTTCCATTTTCAGGCCGTCGGCTTCGCGACGCGCGGCGTCGAGCAGGCCGGGCACGTCGTCGCGCGTTTCGGTTTCGAGAAATTGTTCGAGCGATTCCTCGATGGTGAGCAGGCGCAGATATGTCCACATCAACTCCTCGAGCTTGCGCAGACGCGGATCGTCGGGTGTGTCCGATGCGGTGCGCTCGATGTCTTTGCACACATTCGTCAGCGCGAAGTATCGCTCGCGCCTCCCAGCCGTGAGCCCGCCGATGAGCGCATCGCGCCGCTGCACGAACGCGGCTACTTCCGCACTCGCCGCCGCGCGCGTCGCGGCATCGCGCCGCCGATCGACCCAGCCGCGAAAGAACGGGACATCGGGAAGGTAAATCCAGCCGACCACGTAAGCCGCCGCGCCTGCGATGAGCGCGAGCGGCTGCGCGAGGACGAAACCCGCGCCGAGCGTGAGCAGGCCGAGCCAGGCGTGATGCGGGCTTTTCAAAAACTCGCTGCGATAGGGCGGCTCGTCGTCGGGCATTTTAGCGGATGGCGAGTGACGGGATTTTCCGCGAGCCGCGCAGTGCGCCCGAGGCGATGGCATCGACTTCGAGGCGCGCGAGAAGTTCCTGCGTGATTTCGTTGAACCACGGCCGCTGGCGCATTTGTTCGAGCGGTTCGTCGGGGCGCGGAACTTCGAGGACTTCGACCAGACGGCCCGGATTCGCGGCCATGCGGAAGACGCGGTCGCCGAGATAGACGGCTTCCTCGACGGAATGCGTGACGAAGAAAACGGTGCCCTT
>JAYVRQ010000323.1:0-5579 GCA_043776145.1 Chthoniobacteraceae bacterium | reverse complement strand
GCTGCTCGGGCCGGCGATGGCAAAGAAGCTCGATCTTTCCCATAGCACCGCGCTGCTCGATGTGGCAGGCGGCTCGGGCATCTATGCGTGCGCGGTGGTGACGCGGCATCCGCACCTGCGCGCGGCGGTTTTCGAAAAGCCGCCAGTGGATCGCATCGCGCGCGAAGCCATCGCGAAACAGGGCTGCACGGAGAAGGTCGAAGTCGTCGCGGGCGACATGTTCAAGGATGCGTGGCCGCAGGGTTTCGACACGCATCTCATCTCGAATGTGCTGCACGATTGGGAGGAGCCGACCGTGCGGGAGCTGCTCGCGAAATCGCACGCGGCGCTTCCGCCGGGCGGGCTGCTGATCGTCCACGATGCGTTCATCAACGCGGAAAAAACCGGCCCGCTGCACGTCGCGGAATACTCGGCGCTGCTGATGCAGATCACGGAAGGGAAATGCTACTCGCTGGGTGAAATACGGACGCATCTCGCGGCCACGGGATTCGACTGGATCGAGCACCAATCGACGGAAGTCGGGCGCGGTTTCGTGCTGGCGCGGCGGGTGTAGCGGAGTCGGGCGCGGAGGCAGGCGGGACGCCCGCGATACGGCAGGCCGGAGGCCCGCGCTACGGGACTGCGACGCCCGCGACGCTTGTAGCGCAGGCGTCTTCGCCTGTCGTATCGCGGGCGTCCCGCCTGCCTCCGCGCCCGCCTGCTCACCGGCCCCCCTTTTCAATCAAACCCATTCCGTCGGAAGTCTGGAATTCCAATTTTACATCCCGAATTTCCACGCCTAACATGCCCTGCCATGCGTCCCTCCCGTCGCCAAATGCCGCAGTTCACCCGCCGTTGGGCGGAGGGACGTGTCACCGCCATGTCGGTGCTGATTGGGATGCAGGCTTTCTTTTACGCGCTTCAGTTGTGCCTCGAAAAATACGGACTGGATCGCACGTACGCCAGCGAGTGGGAGCCGTGGTCTTGCGCAGGGTGGTTGCAGGATTTACTCGGGCTGAACGGCGCCGGAATCGCAGCGGGGAATTACTGGCAATTCCTGACTTTCGCCACTCTGCACCAAGGGCCTTTTCACGCACTGGCGAATGCGCTCATCCTTTTCCTCGCGGGGCGTGAACTGGAGCCGATCATCGGGAAGCAGCGATTCGTGGGCATCTTCGTGGGCGGCACGCTGCTCGGCGGGCTCGTGCATTGGTTGCTGCTGCCGGGGGTGACGCTCTTGGGAATGACGGCGGGCGTCGTCGCCGTGCTCGTGGCTTTCACGACGACGCTTCCCGAGTTGGAAGTCACAGTAAATCTGTTCTGGGTGCTGCCCGTGCGGCTGCGCGCGAAGCATCTCGCCGGGGCGCTCGTCGGCGTGTGCGCGCTGATGTGGTACGCGGACACCACGCCGGAAGTCGGCCCCATCGCGATGCTCGCTGGATGCGCGGTCGGCTGGTTCCACGCGCGCCATTCCGGCTTTGGCAATCCCCTTTTCTACCAGCGGTATCTTTTCGAAAAACGCCAGCGCGCCGCACGCCTCGAACGCATGACGCCCGAGCAATTCATCAGCGCGGAGATCGACCCGATCCTGGAAAAAATCTCGAAGCAGGGAATACAGAGCCTGACGCGCGCGGAAAAAAAGGTGCTTGAACAAGGCCGGGAGAAGATCGCGGCAAAGCCAGTGCCGCGATAGTTCTGGCGGTGCGGCGGGGAGAAGTTCGTTGAATGAGAGCGGGCCTTTGCTCGACTCACGCACAAACCCCGCTAACCTTCCGCGCCCATGCCCATCGACCTCGCTGAAAAGCGCCTGCTCATTTTTGTCGTCGCCTACAACGCCGAGAAAACCATCGAGAGCGTTCTCGACCGCATCCCCGACGAACTGCGCGTGCGCAATGTGGAAGTGCTCGTCATCGACGACTTCAGCAAGGACGCCACTTTTCAAACCGGCCTCCGTCGCGAGGTGCAGAGCGGGCCGTTCAAAATCGTGATGCTGCGCAACCCGGAGAATCAAGGATACGGCGGCAATCAGAAGCTCGGCTACCGCTACGCGATCGACCACGGCTTCGACATCGTGGCGCTCATCCACGGCGACGGTCAGTACGCGCCCGAGAAGCTGCCCGAGTTGGTGCAGCCGTTCATTCACGACGAGGCCGACGCCGTTTTCGGCTCACGGATGATTCACAAATCCGACGCGCTGAAAGGCGGGATGCCGCTTTACAAATGGGTCGGGAATCAAGTGCTGACGCGGTTTCAGAACGCACTGCTCGGCTCGAAACTCAGCGAATTTCACAGCGGCTACCGGCTTTACTCGGTGAAGGCGCTCGCGCGGATTCCCTTCGAGCGCAACTCGAACGACTTCCATTTCGACACCGACATCATCGTGCAACTGCACTTCGCCGGGATGCGGATTCTCGAAATCCCGATCCCGACCTTTTACGGCGACGAAATTTGCCACGTCAACGGGCTGCAATATGCGTGGGACATTTTCAAGACGATGCTGCGTGCGAAATTTCACGAGAAAAATTTGCTCTACGATCGCAAGTTCGACGTGGGCCAGGTGGAACTCACCTACGACGTGAAGCTCGGCTTCCCCTCCTCGCATACGTTCGCGATCGAAAGCGTGAAGCCCGGCAGCGCGGTGCTCGACATCGGCTGCGGCCGCGGCTACGTCGCCGCGGAATTTGCGAAAGTCGCCGGGCAGGTCACGGGCATCGACCAGTACGTTCCCGCCCAGCCGCCCGCGCCGAACGTGCAGCTCACGCGCTGGGATCTCGACCTGGGCCAGTTCCCCGTCCAAGTCTCGCGCTTCGATCAAATCTTCATGCTCGATGTCATCGAGCACCTGCACGACCCCGAGGTTTTCATGGAGCACCTGCGCGCCGCGACCGGCCATCAGCGGCCCGAGATCGTGCTCACCACGGCGAACGTCGCCTTCTGCGTCACGCGCTTCATGCTGCTCTTCGGGCAGTTCAACTACGGGCGCAAAGGCATCCTCGACCGCACGCACACGCGGCTTTTCACGTTCAATTCGCTGCGAGAACTTTTCGAGCAAACCGGCTACAAAGTGATCGAGATGCGCGGCATCCCCGCGCCCTTTCCCAAAGCCATCGGCGACAATTTCCTCAGCCGCCTTTGTCTTGGCGTGAATGTTTTCATGATCAAAATTCTGCGCGGCCTTTTCAGCTACCAAATCTATGTCCGCGCCCAAGCCCGCCCGACCGTGCCCAATCTCCTCGCCGAGACAATCGAAGCGAGCGGGGAATTGAAGAAGCAGGCCGCGGCGGTGTGACGCACACCCTCGACGAAGCGGATTTTCCACATTACCTGTCAGCCATGAGCACTGCGATTCTCGATATTCCTGAATTTCGGAACCGTCTCTCTTCGCTCAGCGTCGAGGAATATCATCGGCTTTCCGAATACAATGGAAACGGCTGTCGCACCGAACTCATTCGCGGATTCATGATTGAAAAAATGGCCAAGTCTCCCCTTCACCGCACCATTGCGACACGACTTTATCGACTTGTTCTTTCGATTTTGCCCGCCGGATTTATTGCGTGGAAAGAGGAACCACTGACGCTCAGCGACTCGGAACCCGAGCCTGATCTTTCCATCGCGCGCGGGTCAGAGCAGTCCTACGAAAATGCGAACGCCACCACGGCGCTCCTCGTCGTCGAAGTGGCCGTGACGTCGATCGCCGAGGATCGTGCGCTGGCTGCGATCTATGCGGAGGCGGGAATCGAGGAATACTGGATTGTCCTGCCTCGCGAGCGAAAGATTGAGGTTTATCGCCGACCCGAATCCGGCACCTATCGCGACGTGCAGCTTGTCGGCCAGGGCACACTCGAATGCGCGAGCATCGTTGGTGTTAGCGTTTCGCTCGAAGAACTTTTCCGCTGATCTCCACGCCTTGGATTTCACGGGCTCGCGGGTTATCTGTGCGCTCCACTATGTCGCCCCAAACCGAACGCGCCGCCTATCTCACCCGCCGCCAGTTTTTCTCAAAAGCCGCCGTCGGCATCGGCACGGCGGCGCTGGCTTCGCTGCTTGATCGCGATTTGCTGGCCGCGCCGGGACTGACGGGGCTTCCCCACTTTGCGCCGAAGGCGAAGCGCGTCATCTATCTGCTGCAAAACGGCGCGCCGCCGCATCTCGACACGTTCGATTGGAAGCCGGGCATGGAGAAATTTCGCGGGCAGGAAATGCCAGCGTCGATCCTCGGCAACAAACGCTTTTCCACGATGACGCAGGGGCAGAAGCAGAAGCTCGTGCTACCGCCGCTCACGGGATTTCAGCAGCACGGCGCATCGGGCGCGTGGGTCGGCGATTATCTGCCGCACATGGCCGGCATCGTGGACGACCTGTGCTTCATCAAGTCGATGCACACCGAGGCGGTCAATCACGCGCCGGCGATTTCGTTTTTCCTCACGGGCGCGGAGCAGCCGGGCCGGCCGAGCATGGGCGCGTGGGCGACTTATGGGCTCGGTTCGGAGACGGAGGAATTGCCGGCATTCGTCGTGATGACCTCGCGCGACAAGGAGGCTTCGTGCGGGCAAATCTTTTACGATTTTTACTGGGGCGCGGGATTTCTCCCGTCGAAATTTCAGGGCGTGCGCTTTCGCGGCAGTGGCGATCCGGTGCTGTATCTGTCGAACCCGGACGGGATGTCGCGCGACGTGCGGCGCGGGTTGCTCGACGACATCGCGAAGTTGAACGAGCAGCATTACGCGGAGTTCGGCGACCCGGAAATCGCGACGCGGATCGCGCAGTACGAGATGGCTTACAAGATGCAGGCGTCGGTGCCAGAGCTGACGGACTTTTCCCAAGAATCGCCGGAGACGCTCGCGAGCTACGGGCCGGATGTGAAGCGGCAGGGATCGTTCGCCTACAACTGTCTGATGGCGCGCCGACTCGTCGAACGCGGTGTGCGTTTCGTGCAGTGCTTTCACGCGGGATGGGATCATCACCGGAACATCACGACGCAATTCAAAATCCAATGCGCGGACACCGACCAGCCGAGCGCCGCGCTCGTGCGGGATTTGAAGCAGCGCGGTTTGCTCGAAGACACGCTGGTGATTTGGGGCGGCGAATTCGGGCGCACGCCGTTTTTGCAGGGCGACATCGCGGACACGAAAAACTGGGGGCGCGATCATCATCCGTATGCGTTCACGATCTGGATGGCGGGCGGAGGGATCAAGCCGGGTATCGCGCACGGCGAGAGCGATGACTTTGGATTCAATGTGACCAAGGATCCGGTGCATGTGCATGACTTCCAAGCCACGGTGCTGAATCAACTCGGAATCGATCACGAAAAGCTCACGTATCGATTTCAAGGACGCCAATTCCGCCTGACGGATGTGCATGGCAAAGTGGTGAAGGCGATCCTTGCCTGAGCGGGGCGGAGACTTAGCCTCGCGACCATGAATCTTCCGAAACGTCCGCGCCGTCTCCGCTCGTCCCCCGCGCTGCGCTCGCTCGTGCGCGAGACTTCGCTGCACGCGGACGATTTCATCCTGCCGCTTTTCGTCTCGGAAAAAATCGCCGCGCCCGTGGCGGTGGCGAGCATGCCGGGCGTGTGGCAGCTCACGGAAAAAGCGCTCGTC
>JAYVRQ010000322.1:0-5582 GCA_043776145.1 Chthoniobacteraceae bacterium | reverse complement strand
AGTGTGAGGAATCCCGCCGTGCGGGACAAAGGGATAATCGCGCGGGCAATCACATCAAAATGTTCCGTCAGCCCGAGGATGAGAACGACGGAACAAGGAGGGAGACGCCTGCGGCGGGCTCAACGTCTAACATCGAACACCTAACTTTTAACGCCGAACGATGCACAGCCCCAGGCCACGGGTGCTGTTCCTTAAAAGTTAGGTGTTAGACGTTCGATGTTAGAAGTTCAGCCCCGCGCAGCGGCCTTCCGCCTGCGAGTTCAAACCCGGATTTTGTGATGCGATTGCCCTGACTCAATGTGCCCGGCTTCGGTGCCGACGATTAAATCAGCGGTTCGCTGGGATAATCGCCCGGCGGTGAGCCAGCCCGTTTTTCGCAGCGTGAAAAAATGAGCGGACGCGGCTGCAACCTTCACTCGGAAACCGGGCATCCCTCCATGAAGCCATGAAATCTACTCTCGTACATCGCCACTTTCGCCGCGCTCTGCGCTCACCTGCAAAACGAAACTTCGCCTTCCGGGGACTCCTCGCTGGCATCGTCGGCGCGATGCTCTGCTGGCTTGCTCCGGAGGTCCGTGCGCAAGTGCCCGGCCTCGTGAACTACCAGGGCCGCGTCGCTGTCGGCACGGTGAACTTCAACGGCGCAGGCCAGTTCAAATTTGCGCTCGTGAATGGCAATGGCAGCATCACTTACTGGAGCAATGACGGCACGAGCACCGCGGGCAGCGAACCGACGGCATCCGTGGCGCTGAATGTCAGCAAGGGGCTTTACTCCGTGCTCCTCGGGGATGCGACGCTGGCGAATATGACGGCGGTTCCCTCCACAGTATTTGCGAATGGGAATGTGAAGCTGCGGGTGTGGTTCAACGATGGCACGAATGGCTCGCAACTCCTCTCGCCGGATCAGCGCATCGCCTCGGCGGGCTATGCGATGATGTCCACCACGGTGCAGGACGGCGCGATCACGAGCACGAAAATTGCGAGCGGCGCGGTGGGTTCCGCGCAGGTGGCCGCCGGTGCCATCGGCACGACGCAACTGGCGGCGAATGCCGTGACCGCTGCCAACCTCGCGGCCGGCTCGGTCGGCAGCACGCAGCTCGGCGCGGGGGCGGTGCAATCCTCGAATATCGCGGGCGGTGCAGCGGCTGCGAATCTGAACGCGAGCGGCCAGACCGGCGTGGCGGCCGGCGGACTGCTGCTCTCGCAGACGGAGAATGCGTCGTTGCTCGGTGCCGGCTATGTGAAAATCGGGACGACGGTCCTGAGCGACGGCTGGCAGCAAAATCTGAATGGCGCGGCTCCGCTCGCGCGCGACGATCACTCTGCGGTCTGGACGGGAAGTGAAATGATCGTCTGGGGTGGATCGAGCGCCGTCGCGACTTTGCAAAATGATGGCGGCCGGTACAATCCCGTCACGAATTCCTGGTCGGCGCTCCCGACTGCGGGCGCGCCCTCCGCGCGTTCTTTCCAAACGGCGGTTTGGTCGGGGACCGAGTTGATTATCTGGGGCGGGCAGGATGCCATTTCCTATGTGAATACCGGCGCTCGCTACAATCCGGCGGCGAACAGTTGGGCTTCGCTCACGACCACGGGCGCACCCTCGGCACGAGTCGATCACAGTGGGGTGTGGGCGGGCGGCGAGATGCTGATTTGGGGAGGACTTAATCTGGCGGAAAACCGCGTGGACACCGGCGGCCGGTACAATCCGGTGACGGATTCCTGGACGGCCATCTCCACGACGGGCGCTCCGTCCGCGCGCCTCAACCACAGCGCCGTGGCTGCCGGAGGAGAGATGATCGTCTGGGGTGGATTGGCCAATTCGGGAGACGTCAGCACGGGCGGGCGCTACAATCTCGCGGCGAACACATGGACCAATCTCCCGACCGCCGGTGCACCGGCTGCGCGTGAGCTTCATGGCGCAGTCTGGACGGGCAGCGACATGATTGTGTGGGGCGGAAGGTTCAGTGCGACACTCTTGAACACGGGCGGGCGCTACAATCCTGCGGCCAATACCTGGACGGCGACCAGCACCGCTGCGGCGCCGTCTCCGCGGCTCCTTCACTCGCAGTTGTGGACCGGCACCGAGATGCTCGTGTGGGGCGGGACGGATATCGCCAATTCCACGAACTATCCGGACGGGGCGCGTTACGCACCGGCCACGGACATCTGGACTCCGATCACGAACACGGGCGCAGCCTCCAGCCGTCGCCGGCATTCCGCAGTCTGGACGGGCAGTGAAATGATTGTCTGGGGCGGCCTTCTCACCACGGGCAGTTATCTGAACACCGGCGCGCGTTACAATCCCACGGCCGATTCATGGATCACCCTCAGCACTCCGCCGATTCCTCTGGATGGACGGCAGCTCCACACGGCGGTGTGGACGGGCACTGAAATGATCGTCTGGGGCGGATACATCGGCTTCGCCGTCAATGATGGTCAGCGCTACAATCCAGTGGCCAACAGTTGGACCGCCATCACCGCGACGGGAGCGCCGATCGCACGGCAAGCCCACACGGCGGTGTGGACGGGCACCGAAATGATCGTCTGGGGCGGCAGCGACGGGGCGACCTATTTCAATGACGGCGCGCGCTATAATCCTGCGGCGAATACTTGGACGCCGGTGGCCGCGGTCGCTTCCGCGGCACGATCTTTTCATACCGCGGTCTGGACGGGCAATGTGATGATCGTCTGGGGTGGGGGAAATGGCGTGGCCTATTTCAATGACGGCGGACGCTACAACCCGTCGGCGAATACCTGGGCGGGCGTGACCGTCGCCGGCGGAGCGCCCGCTGCACGCACCCAGCACGCCGCGGTGTGGACGGGCAGCGAGATGATCATCTGGGGCGGAATCGGCGCGGCGACCTATAACGACGGCGCACGCTATTCTCCGACAGGAAATACCTGGACCGCCATGACCGCGACCAACGCGCCTTCCGCGCGCA
This sequence comes from Chthoniobacteraceae bacterium, assembly GCA_043776145.1. Lineage (GTDB taxonomy): Bacteria > Verrucomicrobiota > Verrucomicrobiia > Chthoniobacterales > Chthoniobacteraceae > JANLQB01. The sequence continues at coordinate 2,640 of JAYVRQ010000322.1, read as the reverse complement.
GCCTCCCTACGGCGGTTTGGACTGGCAGTGAAATGATCGTTTGGGGTGGAACTGGCTCCACTACTTATTTCAACGACGGCGGGCGTTACAGTGCCGCCGCGAATACCTGGACCGCGCTTCCCACGAGTGGCGCACCGTCCGGACGCGCCCAACACACCGCCGTATGGACGGGCGGAGAAATGCTGGTCTGGGGTGGATTCTTCTACGACACGGACTTCAAATATTTCAATGACGGCGGACGGTACAACCCCACCACCGGCACGTGGTCTGCCATCAGCACCGCGGGTGCGCCCTCCGCGCGCCGTTCCCACACGGCGGTGTGGACCGGCACCGGGATGATCGTCTGGGGCGGTTACGGTGGCAGCCATTTGAACGACGCGTGGACCTACACGCCCGGCAAGCTGATGTATCTCTACCAGCGGCCGTGAACGAGCCGAGTCGAAAGGCACATCGCTCCCTGAGATGAAAATCATCCCCATATTCCTGATCGCATCCTTGCTTCTTCTTCCGTCGCTCGCGGCGGAAAGGGCGGAAGATTTCGCAAAGCTCTGCGCGGATCGCACCGCGATCGAGCGCGTCTATCACGCGCATCGCCTCGGCACGAAACCGGCCTTTGAGGACGTGATGCCGCCCGCATCGATCGGGCAGATCATCCGCCAGGATCAGCAAAAGGAAGCCGCGCTCAGCAGAGTGTACGGCGTGGAAATCACTCCCGCGATGATCGCAGCCGAGGCGGAGCGCATTGATACCACGACCCGCGCGCCGGAAGTGCTCGCAGAGATCCGGCACGCGCTTGGCGATGACGCCGCACACTTCGCCCGCGCGATGGCCCGCCCCATCATCGTGGAGCGCGAGTTGCGCCGCCGCTTTGACAACGATGACAAACTCCATGCCGCGCAGCGCAGCGAGGCAGACCGGGCACGCGCGAGCCTGCTCGCAAAAAATCCCGTCAAAGACATGCGCGACGTGACGTGGCAGCTCACGCCGCGGCCCACGGGCGAAGCTTCCAAACTGCCGCCTCTCTCGACTCCGAACTCCCCGCCCACCACCGCTTCCAGCATCGCCTACACCAACGCGGCCACCGTGCAGATCGCACAGACGCTCGCTTCGCCCGGGCACACCGCACCCGGCTTGGAGAAGCCCTACTTTGAAGACCTCGATCCCGAACTGCAAAACGTGCTGCGCGTGCAACTGCAAAAGCCCGGTGACGTGAGCGCCGTGATCGAGACACCCGTCGGCTTCCTCGTTTTCCAGGCCAGGGAAAAGAGTCCCGAGACCCTCACCGCCGCCACCTTTTCCACTCCCAAGCGCGGCTACGACGAGTGGCTGGCGCAGCAGAAGCAATGAACACCGGAAATCAATCATGAACTCACCCACACGCCGCATCCCGCACGCCGCATCGCTCCTCCTCGGCAGTTCGATGCTGCTCGCCAGCTTCAGCGCCATCGCCGCCCCGCGGACCAGCGCAAACTATTCCATCGCCACCGACATCACCGACGCCGCCGGCAGACTCACCGCCAGCGCGAGCTACACGAATGACGGCAGCCTCGGCGGCATCACCGGAATCTCCACCGTCGCCGCGCCCGCCGAGACCGCGAAGCAAGGCTACATCGCCCAGCTTTATGAAGTGGCTGCTCTGCAAATCACCGCCACACCCACCACCCTGAACGAAGGCACCTCGCGCCAGCTCAGCGGTGCGCAGTTGCTCGATGACAATACGACCCTCGCCGTGCCAGCCGGCACCATCGCCTGGAGCGTGCTCAGCGGGCCGCTGACTAACATTAGCAACAGCGGCCTGGCCATCGGGGGCAATGTCTATCAAAACACCGCCGCGAGCGTGCAGGGCAGCTCTGACGGAAACACCGGCGCGCTCGGCCTCAATGTGCTCAATACGAACACCGACAACTTCGGCAGCTATGCCGCAGACGGAATGGACGACGCCTGGCAGGTGCAATACTTCGGCCTCAATAACCCGCTCGCAGGGCGGCTGCAGGATCCCGATGCCGACGGGCAGAACAACCTATTCGAGTACATAGCCGGCGGCGTGCCGACCGATCCCGAATCCCGATTCCTGCTGACGATCGAGTCCATCCCCGGCCAGCCTGGCCAGAAAAATATCATATTCAGCCCCCGCCTCAGCGGCCGTATCTATACCGTGTTGTCCAAGGTCGATCTCGCCGTGGGGATGTGGCTCCCGCTAGTCAGTTCGACCGTCAGCGATCATCTCGACAAACGCACAGTGACCGATCTCGATGCTGGCGAAACGAAATATTACCATGTCGAGATCTACATACCGTAGCAGCAGGCCGCGTCTCAGGCTGACTGGCCTGTATTTCTCACACTCCCTGTGCGAGGTGCGACAGGGTGTGGAGGCGTGACCGGAGCGTAAAGTGGCTCGGGCTTCAGCCCGAAAGCACCGTGCGATTGGGCTAAAGCCCAAGCTACTTTTTGCACCGCCGCCCTCCCAAAAAAGGTGTGAGAAATGCAGGCTACCCGCCCTGCGCGAGATCGAGGAAGATGATGATCGAGGGATTTCCCACAGGAGTGTAGTGACCCGTGAATGCGAGGCCGCCGGTCTTCGCATCCATGCGGAATGCCGCGATCATGTCGGCGCGCTGATTGCAGCAGTAGAGGAATTTT
>JAYVRQ010000321.1:0-1751 GCA_043776145.1 Chthoniobacteraceae bacterium | reverse complement strand
TGATTCCGAAATTCGCGGGCCGCAGCCAGCAGGCCAAAGAGGCGGCGGCGAAAACGGAAATCTCCGGCTTCAGCGTGGCGCTCGATGCCTTCGAGGTGGACACCGGATTTTATCCGCAGGGCAGCGCGGGACTCAACGTGCTCGTCGAGCAGCCGAGCAACGCGCAGAATTGGAAAGGCCCGTATCTTTCCAAAAGCATCCCGCTCGATCCGTGGGGAAACGCCTACGTCTATAACTATCCGGGCAAAAACAATCCGAAGGGCTTCGATCTCAGTTCCCCCGGACCGGACGGACGCGCCGGTGGGGACGACGACATTACGAACTGGGATTCAAAAAAATGATCCGAGCCCGGTCAGCACAAGGTTTTACGCTCGTCGAACTCATCATCGTGATGACGTTGCTCGCGATCGTGGCGGCGCTGGCGGTGCCGTCGCTCGCGCGCTCGATGCGGCAGCGGAATCTCGACGAGGAGGCGACGCGCCTGCTCGCGCTGACCGAGTACGCGCGCAACGAGGCCGTGTCGCAGGGCGTGCCGGTGATCGTGTGGATCGACGCGAAAGCGCAGCGGTACGGCATCGAGCCGAAAGAGGGTTTTGACGCGGACGAAACACGCGCCCGCGAGTATGCCATGAATGCGGATGTGCAGGCGGAGATCGACAAGGCGGCGGGGAGCGGTGGAGTCGTGGAGGCGATGGAGTTTGAAGCGGATGGCGCGCTCAGCACTGCGAGCGTGGAGTCCGTGCGGCTGGTGGATCGTTTCAAGTCGGTCATCACGCTCGCGCGGACGACGGACCGGTGGAGCTACGAATTGGTGAAGGAGGAATCGAAATGAATTCCGCGCGCGCTGCTTTCACATTCGTTGAGGTGCTGGCGGCGATGGTCTTTCTCGGCATCCTCATGCCGGTCGTGATCTCCGCGCTTCTGACGGCGAATCGTGTCGCCGTGGCGGCGGAGCGTTCGATGATCGCGGCGCAGCTTGGGGAAAACAAACTGGGGGAACTGATGCTCGGTGACAAATGGAGTTCCGCGGCGGCGAACGGCGATTTTGGGACGGAGTGGAAAGGGTATCGCTGGCAGTTGTCGAAGCCTTCCTGGCAGTCGGGCGCGATGACGGAACTGACGCTCGACGTTTTTTACAAAGTGCAGGGCACCGAGCATGACGCGCGGCTTTCGACGCTCGTGGACTCATCGCTGTCCTCGGGAACCACGACCACGCAATGAAACGCGCGCCCGCTTTCACGCTCATCGAACTGCTCATGGCGCTCGCCATTTGCGCGGTCCTGCTTGCGGCGATTTACGGCGTGTTTTCCCGCGCGATTCACATGCGCGACGGTGCCACCCACCGCACGCGCGATGTCCGTGTGAAGGCGCACGCGGCGGCGATGCTGCGCAACGATCTGCGCAATGCGCTCGTCTCCGGCGGCACGCTCGCGGCGACGTTGCAAGGCTCGCAGGAGGGCCACGGCGGAGGGTTTCCGGGCTATTTGAAATTTACGGCGACGACGGCGAAAGACGTGGACGATGAGTTCGGCGGCGATGTGCAGGCGATCGAATACTACATCGCGCGCGACAGCGAGGCGGTGGATCAGAAGAGCGGCGTGCTCGTGCGAACGATCAATCGCGATTTGCTCAACACCACGCAGCAGACGCCGCCGGAAGAGCGCGTGCTGGCGGGGGTCGAGTCGATGGAGGTTTCTTTTTACAGCGGCAGCGCGTGGAAGACTTCGTGGGAGGTGACGACGGACTCGAAG
>JAYVRQ010000320.1:0-5586 GCA_043776145.1 Chthoniobacteraceae bacterium | reverse complement strand
TTCGTGGCGCGATTTTCGTGGCCCATCCAGGCCATGCGGACTTCGTAGCGGCCAGCTTTCGGGACGGTGAACTCGAAGCGCGCCTCGGCTTCGCTTTTCGGATCGGCGTAGGCGTAGCCGCTGCCGACGAATGGCTTGAGCCCAGCGGCGTGGCTCCATTTGCCGGTGAGCTTGGCCTGCGTGTCGTCGATCACGATTCCGGGGAGCGTGTTTGCGGCGATGCCTGTGGCGTCTGGCTTCGCCGGCTCGACGATCCATTTGGAAAATTGCGCGCGCACTTTCCCGACCTCGGGATCGGGCGCGAGCGGGGCGTCGAGCGAGGCGCGTCGCATCGCGCCGGATTGTTCGAGGAGGTCGATGAGTGAGAGCAGGTAGCTTTCGTACACACCGCGCGGCGTGCTGCTGTGGCGCACGGCGAGGTACGCGGCTTTGCCGACGACTTCACCCATCATGCCGCACGTCCGCATCACGCGCACGGTGCCGAGCGCCTCGTGCGTCACGCTGATGTCGCGGCCCGCCATGAAAAGATTCGGCACGTTCTTCGAGTAGAAGCAGCGGTAGGGAATCGGGTAGCCGTTCTTGCGATCGACACCCGCGCCGAATTCCGCGCGCGATATGAACGGATTTTCCGGGAACTTTTTCGCGAACTGCTCCTTCGGATAATGCAGGTCGATGTCCCACGTCGTTGGCACGCAGCCATCGGGAAAATCGCGCTGCTCCACGATGTCCTCGCGCGTCAGCATCACGTCGCCTTCCAGTCGGCGCGACTCGCGCGGGCCGCCGACGAACGACACCCATTTCAGCGCGGCGTTCGCGTATTCATTCTCGCGTTTCAGCGCGCTGAATGCACCGAACGCCGCGCGCAGATTCCAGTCGCGAATTTTCTCCGCGCCGCTGATTGGGTCTTGATTGAAGCCCGATTCCCAAAACCACTCGGCTTTCATAAACGGCTCGCCGTCGAACACCGACTTGCTCTTCACCTGCCGTGGAAAATCGCCCGCGTTCATCGCCAGCGCCCACGGCGTTTGCGGCCACGGTTGCGGCGCGGATTCCATCTGCCAAAACCACATGTTCGACATGCCCATGCGTCCCTGCGGCTCCATCTGAAACGCCGCGCCACTCATCGCGCCGAGATGCGCGTGGCCGGTGCAGTCCGCGAAAAATTTCCCGCGAAAAATCCGCTCGCGCCCCGTCCGCACGTCGAGCGCCGTCACGCTCTTGATCGCTTTCGTCTCGGGATCGGTCGCGGCATCGTGCGCGTAGTGGCCGAGGAAAAGCGTGAGCGTTTTTTCGTTGCGGCAGACTTCCTCCTTCAACTGGTCCACGAAGAATTCCCCGGCCGCCGGTGAGTCCGGCGCGCGATCTGCGAACTCCTCCACGATCTCGCCGATGTGCGGATACTTCCCGCGCATCGTGCCGCCCTGCGCCCACACGCGGATTTCGCTGCTCCCGTTTCCACCGAGGACGAAACGATCCTGCACCAGCGCCACGCGCAGCGACTGCCGCGCCGCCGAGATCGCCGCGCCGAGTCCGCTGTATCCGCCGCCGACCACGACGAGATCAAATTCTCCCGCATCTTCCGGCCCCGCCGCGTTCCCATTCCACTTCGCACGCGCTTCCGCGAGCGACTTGCCATCCGGCGGTGTGAAAGCCGCGTCGTTGCTGAAAAGGAGCGCATCGCAGCGTCCGTCGAAACCTGTGAGGTCGTGCAGCGCGAGCGTCGCGTCGCCCGCCGCGAGTTCGATCGCACCGCCGGATTGCCACGCCCACTCCGCGCCGCTCGTTCCGAATTCCGTCGTGAGCGCCTTCCCATTCACGACCAACTGAAACCTTCCCGGTGCTCCCTCCGCTTTCCACGGCGCAACCCAATCCTTCGTCCGCGCCCACACGCGATAATTTCCCGCGACCGGCACTTTGATTTTTGTTGTCGCATCCGCGACCAGCTTCCCGAGCCCGTGCGCGAGCAGATACGGCGAGCCGACGACATTCGTGAAAGCCGTATCGAGCGACCAACCGCCGTGGTCCGTGAAAGATTCGGCCTCGATGAAAAACGGATCGTCCGCGCGCGCGGAAAACGCAGTGGCGACGAGTGCGATAAGCAGGAAACGATGGTGCTTCATGGGAAGGAAATGGGGCTGAGCATTGCACGCCACGTAGCGGCGGCTTTACGCGTTACCCCGGAAACGCGGCGAGCGTTTCGTTGAGCGTGTTCAGGAAGTCGGCGACTTTGTAGGGCTTCGTGATGTAGCCGTGCGCGCCTTGCGCGATGAGCTGGATCACGCGGTCGCCAAGCGCGTCGGCGCTCATCATGATGACGGGGATGCGGCGCAAATCCGGGTCGATTTTCAAGCGGCGCAGCACTTCGTCGCCGCTCATGTCGGGGAGGTTGAGGTCGAGCAGGATCACGTCGGGGCGGTGCTCGCGGGCGAGGTCGATGCCGAGGCTGCCTTGCATCGCGGAGATCAGTTTCAATTCGGGCTGGCGTTTGAGGATTCGCTCGACGAGGCGCAGGTTCAAATCCTGGTCTTCGATGTAGAGCACGGTTTTCGATTGAAGGCCGGGAGCCGTTTCGCTGGAAGCGGCTGCGGCGAGGCCGCTGGCTTTGGGGTGCTCGCCGGTCGCACACGGCAGCTCGACGGTGAAGGTGCTCCCCTCGCCCACCACGCTCTCGACGCTCAATTGCCCCTGATGCGAGCCGACGATTCGCTGCGCGAGCGCGAGGCCGATGCCGGTGCCGTCGATCTGCGTCTGCTCCGCGCCGAGCCGCTCGAAGGGCACGAACAGCCGCGACAATTTTTCCGGCGCAATGCCGATGCCAGTGTCGGTAATTTTCACGCGCAGCCGGTCGTCGGCGGGTTCGGCGGTGACGGTCACACTTCCCCGCTCGCGATTGAATTTCACCGCGTTGGAAAGCAGGTTCATAAAGACCTGCTGCAACCGCTGCCGGTCGGCGCTGACGCAGAGGTTCGCGCGCTCCGCGAGGTCGATCGCGATGGTGACGCCCAACCGGTCGGCGAGCGGCTGGATGAGTTCGGCGGCGTCGCGCAGCGCCATGCCGATTTCCACGGGCTCGATCGTGAGCGTCATGCGCCCGGTGTCGATGCGCGCGATGTCGAGCACTTGATTGATGAGCGCGAGCAGATGCTCGCCGCCGCGCGCGATGTGCGAGACGCTTTCGGTCTGGCTCGGCGTGAGCGTTTCCATCTCGAGGAGCTGAGTGAAGCCGATGATCGCATTCAGCGGCGTGCGCAGCTCGTGGCTCATGCGCGAGAGGAATTCGCTCTTCGCGCGGTTCGCGCTTTCCGCCTGTTCCTGCGCGAGCCGGATGCTCTCCTCGGCGCGCTGGCGGTTGATCGCGCCGGTGAGGACGTTGGCGACCGTTTGGAGAAAATGCACGTCTTCGAGCGTGAAGCGTTTCGGTTCGCGCGACATCGCGGTGAGCACGCCGAAGGGCGTCCCCGACGTCTGCACGACCACGCTCACCGCACTGCGCGCGCCGATGAAGCGCGCGGCTTCGGACACGGTGAAGCGCGTCTCCGTTTCCAAATCATCCGCGATCACCGCCTCGCGCAGCAGCATCGTGTAGCCCGATTGGGAATGCGGGCCGGCGGGCAGCGTGTTGTGAATCGAATCGTTCGGCCATCCGGCGCTGCCGACGACGCGCAATTCGCTGCGGTCTTCGGAAAGTTCGAGCACGCTGCACACGGGCACATTCAGCGCCTCGCTCACGGCCGCGGCGGCTTCGTTGAAAAGTTCCGCGCGCGTCATGCCGACGAGCGCGCGCTGGCCGAGCCGCGCCACGGCTTCCTGCTGCCGCGCGCGGTCGTGGATCACTTCGTTCGCGCGCGCGAGTTCCGCGGTGCGCTCGCTCACGCGCGCTTCGAGCTGCTCGTGCGCGCGCGCCAGCGTCTCCTGCGCCTGCCGCTCCGCCGTGATGTCTGCGAAGAATCCGACCATGCGCCCGAAGTGTCCGCGCCGGTCGAGAAAGAAGTGGCCCTTCGCGTCGATCGTGATTTCGCGCCCGTCTTTCCGCGCCATGCGGAAGGTCAGCCGGAACGGATCGCGGCTCGCGGTGACGCGCTTGATTTCCTCGTCGAATGCCGCGAGGTCGTCGAGATGCACGAGCTGCCGGAAGCGTTCGAGGCCGCCCGACATTTCGCCCGTCGTGTATCCCAGAAAATGATTCAGGTCGCCGGCGTACGTCACCTCGCCGGTGAAGGAATTCCAATCGAAGAGCAACTGCCGGCTTGACCGAATCGCCGCGTCGTAGCGGTTCGATTCCTCGATGCGCGCGACCTCCGCGCGCTTCCGGTCGCCGATGTCGCGCAGGATCGTCGAGATGAATTCCACGCTCCCGTCCGGGTTCGGATGCGCGAGGATGACTTGCAGCACGGGCACCTCGTGGCCGTCCGTCGCGTGCAGCGCCGTCTCGCCATTCCACGCGCCCTCCGCGATGGCGGCGGGGATGCCTTCCTTGAAAACAATTTCGTTCACCCAATCGGGATGGCACTGGCTCAGATTGTAGTCGATGAGCGGCCCGGTCGCCGGCCAGCCGAGCATCTTTCGCCCGGCGGCGTTGAGGTGAATGATCTCGCCGTTGGGATGCGCCATCGCCACGACATCCGTGGTCGCTTCAAGGATGCGGACGAAACGCTCGCGCTCCTGCTCCGCGACTTTGCGCGAGGAAATGTCGCGCATCGCCCCGAGCACGCGCTGCACTTTTCCCTCGGCATCGCGCACGATGCACGCGCGGTCATCGACATTGATCCACGTCCCGTTGCGGCGGCGGATGCGGTATTCGCAGGTGACATCGGTGGCCTGCTCGCGCAGCGCCTTCTCGAAGGATTGCGTCGCGCGCCCGCGGTCTTCGGCATGCACGCGCTGCTTCCACCACGCGACGGTCGGTGTGAGCGGGCCGGGCACTTCGCCGAGCAGATCGGTGAAGGCCGCGTTGTGAATCACGCGCCCCGTCCGCGCATCCCAACTCCACACCATGTCGCGCGTCGCGAGCGTGAGCAGGCGCACCTGCTCCTCCATGTCGCGGCGGCTCGCATCCATGTCGCGCCGCTCGGTCACGTCCACGCAAAATCCGATGAAGCCCGTGAACGCGCCCGCGATTTCGATGGGACGGCTGCGGTCGAACACCCAGCGAAATTCCCCGTCGTGCCGCCGCAGCCGGTACTCCATTTGCAGCGGCGTTTTCGACATGATCGCCTGCTTCAGCGACTGCGCGCATTTTCCCCGATCCTCGGGATGAATCGCACCGAGCCAGCCGGCGGTGAAATTGGCCGTGATGTCGTTGCCGGTGAATTCGGAAAACGCGCCGTTGTAATAAATGCAGTTCCCGCCGTGGTCCGCGCACCACACCATCGTCGGGAAACAATCCATCAACGCGCGGTCGAAAACGAAGTCTCCGTGGCTCGATGCCTTCGGGAGATCGTCTGGAGATTGGATGGGCATGTTAATCGGGCAGCGGCTTTCCCCGCGTCTCCGGGGCGAGCCAGATGAGTGCCATTCCAACTAAATAGATCAAGGAAATCGTCGCCCCCGCGCGGGCGTAACTTCCTCCAAAGAAGCCCATCAGCG
>JAYVRQ010000319.1:0-5598 GCA_043776145.1 Chthoniobacteraceae bacterium | reverse complement strand
TCAACTCTTCCTGCACGTTGTCCGCGTCTTCCATGCCGATGTTTTCCACATGATGGCCGAGGTCGGTCACGATCATGTCGCGCTCCGAGACGAGCGTGACCATCTCCGCCTCGTCCTCGCTGATCGAGTGCCCGTGCCCGCCGTGGAGTTCGCGCTTGGCCTCGCGCCAGTCTTCATCGCTGAATTCGTCGCGCCCGGCGATGTAAGCCAGTTCCTCGGCGCGTCGTCGGACTTGATCTGCATTGGGAGCGCCGAGCCCTTCGGCGTGCTGCATGATCTTGGCGGAGGGCGGATGATGCGTGCTCATGTCGTTACTGGTAGGACCATCGGCGGCGGGAGCAAGCGCAGACTCGCTTCGCGGACTTTTTTGAAAAAGACCCGCGCCCGCGCACGGACGATGCTTTTTCCACGGCCCACCCGCATGAAACAAATCAAACTCACCGGACGTGAGCGCAGCGTGCTGCGCGTGCTCGATTTCACCTCGGGGAACACCGGCGGGGAATTGCTCGAAAGCTCACGCCTCGAACCCGACGACCTCGTGGGCGTCCTCAACGGCCTGATGGGACCGGGCTATCTCGAAGCGACCCCGTACGCCGAGGAGGCGACGGAGGAAACATTCCGCACCGCGCGCTTCGACATCAATCCCTCCTACGCGCAGGAACTCCGCGCGGCGATGGCGCAGCGATACTGAGGGCGCTCAGTGCGTCACCTTCACGCGAAGGAAACGCCGGGTCCGTCAGCGACGAGCATTTCGGGTTTGTGAGCCCGAGTTTTTCCAGGCAGCTCGCAAAAGCTCGGCGAGGTCAAGGTTGAGAGCCGAGGCGAGCTTGAGCACAGTGACGAGCGTGGGTTTCGCGCGCTGGTGTTCGAGGTGCCGGATGCAGGAATTGGTCACCCCCGCCGCGACGGCGAGGGTTTCTTGCGACCATCCAAGACGCTTTCGCTCGGCATGGAGCGCCTCGACGATTTTTTCTGCGATATGTGCGTGCGGTTCCGGCACGCTCCGAGAAGTATGGTCTTGCGCGGGGGAAAAGCAGAGTCATAAATGACCATAGAACCGCTTCCGAATTGCGGTGCCAAACCTTGAAAACCGCCTGAATGAAAACCGCCCTCACCAAAATCATTTTGCTGACCACTGCAGTCACCGCGGCAGCGGTTACGTTTCAAGAATGGCGATCTGCTGTTTTCTCACCGTCCCAACTATCCGACTCCGCCATCAGCGGAGCGGAGGCCGATCCCGATCGCAATGGAGCCGTCAATTTGGTGGAGTTCGCCGTGGGTGGAAATCCCTTGCTGCGAACCACCGTCGAGCAGCCGCAGGCTTCATCGGACACGACTGGTCATCTCAGGCTCGTGTTTTCCTGCCGACGCCACCATCCCGGCGTGCTCATCCTTCCGCAAGTCTCAGGCAATCTTCAAGCGCCCTGGCAGTCCGGCTCCGACTATATCGAGCAACTCAGTGTGCAAACCCGGGACAGCGAAACGGATTGGGTGACAGTGCGCGATCTTCTCGGCAAGTCGGAGGCGCTCTGCGGTGGGGCGCAGCAAACCAGCGATTCATTCGTGTATTGGTCGCCGACGATGCCGACGGCGACGGGCTTCCCGATAGTTGGGAACTGGCCAACGGTCTCAGTCCCAACGATGCGAGTGATGCGAATGGAGACGCGGATGGCGACGGCCATACCAACGCGCGGGAATTTGCCGATGGAGGCGATCCACTCGACCCGGAAAACTTCGAGGCCCGGTGCCAAATTGGGATGCGCCCGCTTACGAGCCGCTGACAATCGTGAACCTGCGCGCCGTGGTTCCCGATGTGGAGGCAAACATCACCGATCCCGACCGCACCACGATCGAACTTCGTTGGGATGCCATCAATCTCTCCGGCATCGCTTCCATCTCGGTGGAGCGCGCCACCGGCTGGCTGGGGTTTTGGGAGGAAGTGGCTAATCTGGGCTCCGGCGCGACTTCGTTTGCGCAACAGGTCTCAAGTCCTGCATCACCTATCGCTACCGGCTCGTGTTGAAGAAATCCGGCGGCATTCAAGAGCCATGTGAAATCATCAACTACGAAGTACCGCTGCTGCGGCGGATCGAGGCGCGTGCCGCCGTTTCCAGCGGTCGCATCCCCGGCCCGTATGAATATGTCACCTATCCCAACATCCCGAAGAAATTCCGCCACTATACCGCGGACTTTAACGATGAATGGTCCGAATCAAGATCGAGCACCGGCTATTCCCATAGTTGTGAGCGCCATTGGACCCTCACTTACGATGTCGATGAGGCACTGAGACGGTCGCATGGGATCTATCATGAGGATTGGCGGGAAATCATGGAGGTGCCGGGCGACACGCAAAACTCCTTCGACCGCGGTGGCAGTGCCAATAGTGCCGGCACCCAAATTGATTCAACTCCCGGCAGTTTGAACGGATCCTTTAATGGATCCACTTCCTATTCCGAACCGGGTTCACCCGGCTCCGGCACCCACCAGCACCAATTCAGCATCCAGGCGATTTCACCTCTCTTGTTCTTTGCCCATGCAGGTCATTCCGGCCATCTTCTTGCCAATGACTGGCGGCATGAGTGGACGGGAACATCCCTTTGGGATGGGTATCTCTATAATGTGGACACCACGACTCATTCCCATGGCGAAACCACGCCGAACAACATCGGTTACTGGAGTGGCACCTATTCCACCACAACCACGAGCCCAGATGGAACACAGCAAACCGGCCCTGATCCGATTAGTGGCATCCTCGAACCTTATTGGGATGGTCGCGACACCTTCGCCGCGCGCAATTACAACGCCGTGGGTTATCGGGCATCGTGGGACGAGGGAGAAGTCACGTCCACCTACGGCTGGGGCAGTTCCTCGGGCGCGTCCAACGATGACGGTTTGCACAAGGAGTGGAGCAGTGACGCCTCGTGGGCGATGGACGATGAATTCTCCACCGAAGAACTAATCGCGCTCGCCCACGAACAACTCCCGCCCAACCCGGCTGATTTTTTCGGCCTGTATCCCGGCGATTTTCACTCCTGGGGCGGCTTCGGCGGCTGCGCCTGGAAAGCTGTGAACGATCCGGTCCTCGGCTTCGGTGCCAGCGATGACTTTGTTTCCCATTGGGGCAGTATCGGCGAAGACTCCGGCCCTTCGACCTGGGTCGCCTGGCGACGTCTCTACGTGGACGAGACAGACTATCGCGTCGCCCGCGGTCAGTATCGCATCGTCATCAACCCACCGCACCCGCAGCCGGATACCTGGCCGGAGGTGATCCTGAATGAAAAGTTCATTCCCGACGACGATCCTTTGACCACAAACATCGACGAATCCCTGCAAACCGAATCGCGCCAGCGCATCTGGACGCCCTCCGTCGGCCAGATCGTCTCGGAAATCTTCGACCTCGACCCGACCGCCGCCGATTTCCAATGGGCGGGGCGCAACGGCACCGTTAACGTCGGCGAAAGCCGCGTCGTGCTTTACGACGATGCGATCAATGCGCCAACCGTCGCATGGAATGGGGAAATGCTCCGGCTGGTGCAAGTCCAAGGCGTGCCGGAAATCCTCGCCGGTGCGATCATCCCGAATGGCGGCGACGCTTGGATTCGTCCGCACGCGGCGGAGCCCGATCCAGACGCCACGGTCAATGACGCGGCGGATGCACCGGTGATGCCGGAGCTGGTGGCGCGCCTTCGCAACGGAGCCGCCAATCAGCAGGTGCGGTGGCGGCTGCGCGTCCGTTATACGCGGGGGAACGGTGCCAAGGAGCAATTGAACCGCCCGGAAGACATCGTGGACATCCCAGGGCGTCCCAACGGAAACGCCATGCCGGGAGCGGCGAACCAACCCGCTTGGACCGTACAGATGCCAGCCAATCAAGACTGGCGGATGTTCGAGTCGAACGAATGGAATCTGGAACTGCAACAGCGGGGATTCTACGGCGGCGATGCGGAACTCTATTGCTGGACTGCCAATGGCGCGCCACCGGCTAATGTCCCGCCGAGGTTGCACTTTAGGATTGGCGGACAAAACCCGGACGATGTGCGTTCTCGCCGGGCCATCGAATCCCAACCGGACGCAAGCCCCACCGGCAATCTGTGGTTTGCCTACGGCATCGCGCGCTCGGAATCCGCCAGTTACAATGACGACGCATCCCGTTACAACCAGTTTTGGGAAGTTCGCATGTACGATCATGTAGCGCGTGTTCCGGGTCAGCCGATTTGGCATGATGACGCTCGTCGCGACCCACTTAATCCCGGCGGATACGGAATGTTTCAGGTGACGCTTGATAGGCGAAATCGGCCAGACAGAAGGGAAATTCCGCGCACCGCCATCTGGCATTGGCAACACAACGTCCATGAGGTCATGAGGCTACTCCAAGAAAAGAGAACGCTTGCGAATGACTGGATGACCCGGTAACGAAACGCGCAAAACGCTAACGGCACAGCGTTGCCGAACCATACCGTAGGAGGCGTTACATTCAGCGAGGGAACGCCCGCACGTAGGATGAATAATGCCGTGTGCATCAAAGCCTACAACGGTGGGATTGGATATACTCCAAACATGGATCACAACGTCATCGCCGGATTTCGACTCGATACGTCAAGGGGCGGGCACTACTGTTACTGGGACAATCGGAACGCGTGCTGGGCACTTAGCCGGTTAAACAATCTCAGATTCAACTACGTTGAGCGGGTATGCACTGAAATCGGTCTCGAGCCGTGATGAAACAGTTTTTCGTTGCGTTTATTGCTGGAATTGCTGCCGCAGCAGCGCAAGAGGTCGCAAATCCAGAGTTAGATTTCGTCCGATACGCTCTTTCGTCCGACCGCAGTGTGTTTGAAGGTTTTTGGGGTGGAGAAGGAACGGGCTATTTGTCCGGCGGCACTTTGAATCGAATCAACTACGACGTCAACGGCGACGGAGTGCTGGATCAACTTCTCTCCCATGATGTGACGCTGCGGCAAGCTCACGGATTGCAGCTTTCCTGGGTTGTCTATGTGCAAACAGCCAGTGGATTTCGCGGACTTAAGGAGCGTCCGGAAGATCGTTTGGAATTCAATGAATCAATGGGCTTCTATATCAGCCGGAAACATAATCCGCCGCTCATTACGACTAGCAAATATCATCCAGATATAGGATCGACCTTTTCTGCGGTAATGTTTGACGGCGGAGCTTTCCGAAAAATCCGCGAGGTTGTGATCCCTAAAACCATTCCGCGTCCAAATCCATTTGGCGATCCCGCAGGTTTTTTTCAAACTGAGATGCGAAAACAGGGATTCGATCCTGGTGAACGTGTGTTTCCGAAAATGGAGGTCATTGCGCTGGGCCAATATCTGCACAACCCGAATGCGCAGTGGATGCCGTACGACTTTTCCCCGCAGCCCGAAGACCCTGTCAACAAGCCTTTGGACGAATACTATAAAGCCATGAGTGCCGCCCTGGCCTCGTTCACGATTGAAGACGCAGACCGCTTGATCGAGGCGCTCACGCCAGCAAAAAAAGCTTCAAAGCCGCCAAACTCGACTCCCGATTCTTCACCCAAAAACCTTGAGCCAACGCTTGGTGCAAACAATCAAAGCGCGTCTTCGGGTAGTATTCATC
>JAYVRQ010000318.1:0-5618 GCA_043776145.1 Chthoniobacteraceae bacterium | reverse complement strand
TTTCGAGGCTTGGGCTTTTATCCCCACCACTCCGGGCTCGTGGGCGCTCTTTGACATCACGGACAATCAAATCTCCTGGGGCAGTGCCACGGCATGGGAGTCGGCCGGAGGCTGGAGCCCGACGGTGCAGGTGCGGATCCGCGTGCCCTACGCGGGCGAGACGTTCACTCTTTACGCCACCGGGGGAGCCACCCAGCAGGCGACCTCGGAGTACGCCGTGTGGAACGAAAATGAGTTCGCTTACGTGGTCACCGCCTCGATCGGCATCGATCAGGAATTCCATGCCGTGCGCGACAGTGACGGACGCCCGGGCTTTTTCCACACCGCCTACCTCGGCGGAAGCAATGTGGATGAAACCGCGCTGTTCACCGAATACGGCCCCATCACCAACTGGCAGCCCTTGAGCTTTCAAGCCAGCAGCCCGTGGGGCATGAAAGTGCGGCGTCTGGCCGACGGTGTGGAGACGGCGCTGACCGTGGATACCGGGGATCTCGGCCAGTACATCAATGATCCCACGGGCACGCAGAGCGTGTGGGTCAGCCGGTATGGCTGCTCGGCCTACGTCGATATCGCCGGGGGCTGGACGGTTGTCGATGCCGGCAACGCCGTGCTGGGCCTGGGGCCGGAGTTTATCGACTGGCCGGTGTTTGGCTCGGTGCAGACCTCCGCCATGCTTTCCCACAGCCGGGAGGGACATACCTTGAGGACGAACTTTGGCGATTTGCTGGCGCCGACGGGCCAGAGTGGAAGCTGGTGGATCACTGGCTCCGGGGGAGGATACTCGATGAGTTGGGACGGTTACACGGTGCCGATCCCCGCTGCCTACTCGGGCTCCGGCGGCTATGTGAGCATTTCCGACGAGACCGCGGGGGAAACCTCCCCGGCGGTTTGGATGGATGGCAATTCAGATGTGCTCCTTCCCGAATGGCACGCCACCTCGCAGGTCATTTTGAAAATCTCCGCCACGCGCTGGGGCAATGACCTGCGGATTCGCTGCGCCAACGGGAGCAGCCAGGCCATCGGCCGGCATCAAGTCCAGGGCGACTGGTCGTGGTCCGCCTCCGGCGGCTGGTTCAACAGCTATGGCTTCTTCGACGCGGAGGGGACGATCGTGGCGGGCATCCCCTGGGAATTGTACGATGCCACACGCGGGGAGTCGCTTTCCGCGGCTCTCGGTGGATGGGGCGTGACCGATTTTAGTTTGCTCGCGGACAATACGGACACCGACGGCGACACGCTGCCCGACTGGTACGAGCGGACGATCGGGACGAACCCCTTTGCCCAGAACACGGACGGGGACACGCAGGGCGACGATGCCTATGAACTCGCCCACGGCACGAACCCGCGGGCGGCGGCGGTGACGGCCAGTTCGAATACGACGCTGAGCGTCTTCACGCTGCTGGAGAAATAAGGCGGCCCGCACACTCCCACGCTTCACCCCACATCCCCATGAAAACACCGATGAACCCGCCAACCCCAGCGAACGCAAGGAGCGGCGACATTCCTGTCGCCGACCCAACCCCTCCGCGCAGCGCCAACTTCATGCACCTCGTTCCCAAGTTCCACTTGGGAATGCCCTGTTGGCGAAGTTTCACTTCGGCGGCGCGGAGCGAAGCACAGCTTCGGGGAAAAGTGCGTTCCCAAGTGGAACTTGGGAACGAGTGGGGAAAAGCGTGCCATGTGACACGGCCTTTCCAGGCCGTGTCCGCGCCAGGCACAGGCTGGAAAGCCTGTGTCACTTTTGCGGCAATCCTGCTCGCCGCGCTGCCGGATTTGCGCGCGGATTGCTGCGGGGGCGGGAACATGGTCGGCGGCGGCGGGGAAGGCATGCCGCCCATCGGAAAATTCACGGAGGTGCGCCGCTTGCGGCTCGAGGTGTTTCCGGGAACGCGGGCGCAGAATGTGGACATCCACGATCTGCGAACCGGGGCGCTGCTTTATCGGCTGCCGGTCGGCGGGGGGACGGTGCCGTCCGCGCCGTTCGGCTTCTCGCTACCCGCGAGCGGGCAGCCGCCGCTGCGCTTTTCCGTGCAGGATGCACCGGGTGGCAACGGCAACGGCGGCGGTGGCGGTGGTGGTGGCTCCGTCAAGGAAATGGCGCAGGGCAGCGGGGATGGCGGCGGGGAGGATCAATGCAAAAAACCTCCGCAGAAATGCAATCCAGACAACTCCGGCGGGGGCGATGTCTCACCCCAGCCGCCCGCCAGCCTAGTGGAGCCGGGCACGCAGACGCTCTGCACGGAAGCAGGCACGGGCACGACTTCCAACACGAGCGACCAAACGCCCGACCAGCCCTCCAATCCTTCTTCGGACAATCAAAATTCGCAGCAAGCTCCGATGAGCCCCTCGCCTCCCGGTGCGGGAGGATCCGCGGCGGGGACGACGACGGCGGGAGCGGCTCCCCCCGCGCCGGGATTGTTCGGGGCCATGCTCGAAGGCGTCCGCCGCACCAAAGGGGCGGCCCATCTGGAAATGAGCACCGGTCTGGGTTCACCGAAGCTGACCTTCTCCAAGCGGTTTATCGGCAACAACGATTCCGCATCGCCCAACTTTCGGAGATATTTCACCACGAGCTTATTGCGGGAATACGGGCGCACTTTCAGCAGCGAGGGGCTGCCCATCCTGGCCGCAATCCAGGTGCATAGTTTCGGCGGTGGACTGGCGGATGCGAATGGCATTCGCAGCATCGTTACCGATGAGCACCTTGTGAATGTGTTCCAGCGTGGAGCAAGTTGGGAGATCACTTTCACGCCTCTCGAGGCCCAGGATGGGGAAAATTCCCGGCAAATTGAGTTGGGGAGCACTCCAGGCTGGATCGGTCACTTGCTGGTGAAGATTATCTATCCCGATAACGCCGGGGTGGCGGGCGATCACATCGCGTTGGCGGAAAAGAAATGGGTCATTGCCTATGGCCCGCCATACAACGGACTGCCGACTCTGGACGTCAAGTTTTACAGCCAGGATTTTGCGCAGCAAGATCTTGACGCTGTGATGCCGAAGAGCGTCACCCGCTACTGGCAAAAAACCGAGGGCGGCATCGTGAAAACGGCGATGCACGATGTGAACGAGCGAATGACTTATGAAATCTGGGATCGCAGCGACGCGCAGGGCAACTATCTGCGCGGCGAAGTCACCACCCGCGGCCCGGAAAGCGGCGGAGCCCGCTCCGGCTGGTTTTTGCAGACGGGGCCGGATTACGAGGGGCAGCCGCTGCCCTACCCGGATGTCCCCGAGGCGACCGTGGTCAATTTCGGCGGCGAGGGGAACACCGTCTGGAAATGGACCAGCACCGGCCCTTGGGAAAAAAAGACCGTCACTCCAAACATGGATGCCCTCGTGCGGCGCATCGAGACGCTGCGGCCCGCGCCGGGCGTCCCGGGTGCCGCCGCGACTCCGCAGGAGGCGGAGGCGGCGAATTCCCATTCGACCGTCGAGGAAATTTCCGCGTCGCAGTCTGGGGACGTGGTGACGATGATCGAAGCCTACGGCGGGCAGGAGACCTCGCGCATCACCCGTGCGCAGGGTCGCAGTGCCGATTATTTTTTTGCCACGGACACCGTGCTGCGCTACCCGGCGGGGCTGCTGTCCGCGCCGCTGGTCTCCTACACACAGCGCGTTTCCGAATACGCGCCGGTGTGGTACGCGGGGCGGACGGTGCGCCGCGTCGAGGAGGATGGGTCGCAAACCGTGACGGGTTATTCGGAACTCAACGGGGCGCGGATTGCGAAAGAATCGCGCCTTCATCCCGATGGCCGCATCGACGTGACCACGACGACCGAGAACGCCGACGGGCAGATCGTGCAGAGCGAGCGTTCCGTGAATCTGGGCTCGGTGGCCAGCGAACTGCCGAAGCCTGTCGAGCGGACGCGCTGGACGTATGAGCCCGCGACGGGCAGCGTGGCGACGATCCAAAAACAGCGCGCCGTCAACGGGACATGGCCCGGGGCCTGGCAGACGGTGTTCAGCACGAGCTATGGGGTGAACCGCGATGGCACCCCGAATACGTATGACGATGCGCTGGTCCTGAAGATCAGCGAAACCGAAACGGACGAAACCGGCGTGGTGACCGAAAGCAGCAGCCTCGATGCTTTTGGCAATGCGAAGCATGTGAAACGGTGGGAGGCGGGCGGCATTCCGGCGCAATGGACGGCCTTCACCTACGACGACGCGGGGCGGATGCTCTCGCGCACCTCCATGACCCAGGACTGGACGGCTCCGCTTGCGCCTTTGCAAAAGGAGGCGCTCACCTACGACACCCAGGGGCGGGTGGCGGCGCGGACGGTGAACGAGGCGCTGGTGACGGAGTATCGCTACCCCTTGCAATCGGATTATTCGCAGACGGTGCGCGAATATCATTACGCTTTCGGGCAGGCGGCTCCCGCGGCGAACGCACCGCCTTTTTCGGAGACGACGACGAGCGTGGATGGGCGGACGGTGACGCGCTCGGGCACGGGCGTGGTGGCGGAGACGCGCACGGTGCTTGCGCCGGGGGGCTTTCACACGCGGGAGACAGTCTTGCGCGGAGACGTGGAGACGGTGCGCGAGAGCGACGCGGCAGGACGCACGGTGGCGGAACTCGTGAACGTGCCCGGCGGCGCGTGGCGGACATGGACTTACGACGGGCTGGGCCGGCGCGCGGAGGAGCGGATCGGGGGAACGAAGGTGCGGGAGTGGAGCTACAGTGGCGGCGCGGTGACGGAGACGGCCACGCCCGGCGGGGCCGAGCCGCAAAGGACGACGGTGCATTCCAGCGGCTACGTCGCCGATGCGGCGGGTGTGTGGGAGGAGCGCCGGGATGCCGTGCCGGAGGGCGCGGCGAATGCGGTCGTGGTGCAGGAGACGCGGGTGAAGGTGGCGGGCTTTGCGGCGGACGAACTTTCGGTGCGCCAGGCGCGGGGCGCGGATGGGAATTGGACGACGACGACGGCGACGGTGAATCTTCCGAGCAAGACCGTGACGGAGACGACGCTGCGCCCCGGCGCAAGCCAGGCGCACGAGCGCCGGACGCAGGCGGGGCTGGTGGTGTGGGAAAAGGCGCCCGGCGCGGCGGCGACGACTTATCTGTATGATGCGCTGGGCCGCGTGCAGAGCGTGAATCAGAACGGCGTGCGGACAACGGCGATTGGTTACGAAGACATTTACGGGCAGGCGGAACTGGTGACGACGACGGGGCACGATGGGACGGTGAGCAAGTCGCGGAAGACTTACTATGAGCCGGGGCACGCGAGCGCGGGGCGCGTGAAGACGAGCGCGGTGTGGGCCTCGAACAATGAGGCGGATGCGCTGACGACTTATTACACTTGGACGGCGCGCGGGGAGATGCGCGTGCAGTGGGGGGCGACCTATCCGGTGAAGTATGAGTACGATGCGGCTGGGCGGCTTTGGAAGATGTGGACCTGGCGCGCGGACCCGACGGGGACGACACCCGCGACGAGCAATCCCGAGAACTGGACGGGTGGCGATGCGACCGAATGGGTGTATTATCCCGGCACGATGGCTTTGCACCAAAAGCTCGATGCGTCGGTGCCCGCGGGCCAGGGCGCGAGTTATACCTATGCGCCAGACGGCACGCTGGCGACGCGGACGTGGGCGCGCGGAGTGGTGGCGACTTACACGCA
>JAYVRQ010000317.1:0-1763 GCA_043776145.1 Chthoniobacteraceae bacterium | reverse complement strand
TGCGCCACCGCATCATCGTGAGCTACGAAGCGGAGGCGGAGGAAGTGACGAGCGAGCAGATCATCGAGAAGATTTTCGCGGGGCTGCCGGTGCCGTGAGGAAGTGGGCGCTTAGTCTCATGGCAGTTTGCTGTGTAATAATGATTGCTGGCTTTTTGTATTGCCGACAAGCGTCCATCGACGCGCGCACGGCACCGCCAGAGCAATATCCGCAGTTCATGCACAAAATGATTTTAGGAAATTCCGTGGGAATCGGCGGTTTTACTGGATGGTTTCTGTATCAGTGCCTCTTGGTTTGGGACGGTCGGCGAAAAAGGAAGCCAGTCTTGCCAAGCGTGTGATGGAGTCCGCCCGCGACATTCTGAAAAAAATCCGTCGTCTCGAATTGAAGACGCGCGGGATGGTGAACGCGGTTTTTTCCGGGCAATACCGCAGCGTTTTCAAAGGGCGCGGGATGAATTTTGAGGAGGTGCGCGAGTACCAGCCGGGGGATGAAGTGCGGACGATTGATTGGAATGTGACGGCGCGTTACGGCGAAATGAACGGGGATGCTTACGTAAAGAAATTTACGGAAGAGCGGGAACTCACGGTGATGCTTGTGGTCGATGTCAGCGCGTCGGGGAACTTTGGGAGCGTGCATCTCAGCAAGCGCGAACTGGCGGCGGAAGTGGCTTCGTTGCTGGCTTTCAGCGCGATTCGCAACAACGACAAGGTCGGGCTGATTTTGTTTTCGGATCACGTCGAGTTGTTCATCACGCCGAAAAAAGGACGGCTGCACACGCTGCGGATCATTCGCGAGATTTTGTTTTTCGAGCCGGAGGGACGCGGGACGGAGCCGGGGATTGCGCTGAAACATTTGAATCATGTCCTGCACCGGCGCTCGGTCGTGTTTCTCATCTCGGATTTTCAAGCGCCGGACTTTTCCAAGGAACTCGGCGTGACGGCGCGGCGTCACGATTTGATCGCGATCCCGATCGTCGATCCGCGCGAGGAGGAACTGCCCGACGTGGGGCTCGTCACGCTGGAAGACGCG
This sequence comes from Chthoniobacteraceae bacterium, assembly GCA_043776145.1. Lineage (GTDB taxonomy): Bacteria > Verrucomicrobiota > Verrucomicrobiia > Chthoniobacterales > Chthoniobacteraceae > JANLQB01. The sequence continues at coordinate 731 of JAYVRQ010000317.1, read as the reverse complement.
GAAACGGGCGAGCAGTTGGAAATCGACACGTCGAAGCGCGGGACGCGGAAGGCGTTCTTCGAGGCCGTGCGGCGCATGACCGCCGAGCGGCTCCGGCAATTCCGCACCAAACGCATCGACACGATCTCGCTGCAAACCGACGAGGACTATCTGCCCGCGCTGCGCACTTTTTTCCGCACGCGCGAGCGGCGGCTGATGATTCGATGATGCTCGCCGCGCTCAACACCGCACCCGCGCCGTCGCCCGCCGCGCCGGAGTTGCCCGAGATCAAGGACATCGCTCCGCCGGTGGATATTTTCCCGTGGCCGACGTGGATGGTCGTGTGTGCGGTCGTCGTTCTGCTCGCAGTGCTGGCTGGAATCGTGGCGCTCATCGTCAGGGCGAAGCGGAATCAGCCGAAACTGCTACCACCGACGCCACGCGAGATCGCGCTGCGCGAACTGGAGGCGCTGCGCGTGCAGGTGGAGCGGCAGACGCCGTACGATTTCAGCATTGCGGTGTCGGATGTCCTGCGCGGCTACATCGGCGCGCAATTCCGCCTCCACGCGCGGGAGCAGACTTCGCCGGAATTTCTCGCCGAAATTTCGCGCTCGGTGAAATTTTCCGGCAACGAGAAGGACTTGCTCGCCGGGTTTTTGGAACGCTGCGACCTCATCAAATTTGCGCGCATCGACGCGACGAGCCAGGACAGCGGCGAACTGCTGGCCAGCGCGGCCGGCTTTGTGCAGGGG
>JAYVRQ010000316.1:0-5630 GCA_043776145.1 Chthoniobacteraceae bacterium | reverse complement strand
CTCCGCGCGGGTGCGCTCCACTCGACGTTGATCTTTGAAAGATCGGGATCGAGCGGATGCACGGTCGCATCGCGGAATGTGATGTGCAGCCCCGTGGGGGCATCGGGCGGCTGCCCGTTCACCGGGTTGGTCGGGTCGAGGCCCATCCCGACTTGGTCTCCATCCGTGAGTACCCCTCCGCTGGAATAGGCGTTGCCAAGATCCGTCCACTTGAGCGGGTCGGTGGAGTTGCGCGCCTTGTTGGCCAGCATCTCGGCGAGATTGGTCAGGCCGTCGCTGTCGGCATCGGAATGGAGGTCGAGGGAGAAGATGCGCTTGAGCTGGCCGAGGTTGGCCATGGCGTGATTGTTGTCACCATCCGGGGCGTCTGTCCACGGCTTTGCCCATGCGGGATCGATCTGCGAGGTGGAGGGTGTGCCGCTGTTGTAGGACCAGAAGACCTCGGCCAGCCGGTCGTAGAAGGGTGCGGCGACGGCTTTCATCTGGCCCTGAGTGATGGCGGCGAAGTCCTTCTGTGCGGTCGCTCCCGGCGCGAGGACGGGCTTTCCGGCCACCCTCTGAATGGTGCCATCCGGGTTCAGCACGACCCATTGTGCGAGCATCTGCCGGATGCGCCAGGCGGGGCTGGCACGGTTGGCCGGGCTCTCGGGCTGGCCGGGATTTGGAGGCGGATTCACCGGGCCGAGTCCGCCGAGTCCGGCGGGGATGTTTGAGAAAAATTCCTCATACGCGGCGATGGCGACATTTTTCAACTGACCCTGATTGGCGGCAGCAAAGTCGCTGGCTTCCACGGGCTGGCCGGTGGCGTCCTTTTTCACGAGGCCGCGCGAGCCCCACCATGCGGGGATTTCGGCGAGGACGAAGGATAGCAGGCAGGCGGCAGCCACGCCGATGGCGGGGAGAAGATAGCCAGCCTCGCGGCTTCGGCGGGTGTTTTTGAGAGTACGTTTCATCGCGGGGTGCGGATGGATGGCTCTGGATGGGATGCAGTGCGGCTACGGGCGCGGGCCGTTGGCGAATTCCCCCATCGGGATGTCCCCGCTCTCCTGGATGAGCATCACGCCGTCATCCGTGATCCGCATGGCGTTGCGCGGGGTGACGGTTGCACCGACCTTGCTCCCTGCCCCGATGACGAGGATGCCCTTGGTCTTATCCGTGCCGGTTGCGGTGTCGTTCGCGGTGTCCGGGTAGGGCCCGAAATTCAGCAGGTAGGATTGGCCGGAAGGATTCAGGGTGATCGCGGCATTCGCCGGGTCTGATGGCGCAAAGAGCCGCAGCGAATGGTCCGCTCCGGCCAGCAGCATCATGGGGACATTCGCGCCGGTGGTGGCAGGGGCGTGGTTCCAGAGGAAGGAGGTGTCGGGCCGGCTGCCGGTCATGTAGATGAGCGCCCTGCCGGGGGCGGGGAGCGGCTGCACGCCGGGGAGGGTGAATGTCTCGCTGTATTGCAGCGCCATGCCGGCGTGGGAGAGAGTCGAGTCCCCGGCCCAGGAGCCGAGCGTGAGGATGTTGCCCGTGATGTCCAGATCCGCCACCACGTTCTGGTAGCGGCCCAGGCCATCGGTCGGATTCACCAGCAAGCCATTGTCATTGCCCGCCGTCACCGGGGGACTGCCGCCATTCATGGTGAACCCGCCATTGTAGAAGACGCCATCATAGCCGACAGGGACTCCCAGAACTAGGCCCATTTGCAGCGACACCTGCGAAGTTCCATTGCGTCCATTGGGCGGGCGGATGATGAGTTCCTGATTATAGTATTCCCCCGCATAGTGGACATTCCCATCCACGCTCGGGATGAACCCCCACACATGCCCATCCACCGCGACCGTGGCCGGGCGACCGTCCGGCGGGAAGTCCCAGGCCCGCACATTGCCGCCATTGGGGCCCGTCGTGCGATACATTGGCATCGGGAGCGATTTGGATACGGCGCTCTCGGGAGCAGTCTGGAAAAGGCCCGTGGCTGAGGAGTAGGTGCCTTCCCTCGACGTGCCCGCGATGAAGTTCAGCAGCGTGACCCTGCCACTGTCAGAGATGCGCAGGAGGGAAGACGGGGCACAACTATCAGTCTGTCCCTTGTCCTACTTGTCCTACTCATTCCAGTTTGTCCCTTGTCCCAGTCCCTTGTCCCAAACTTACGACTTCCCGCCGCTGCCATTCCTCCGGAGCAGAAACCATCCCGCAGCCGCCGCAGTGACAGCAGTGATCCCGGCCCACAGAGTCCATTCACTCGGCAAAGGCGTAGATACAGCCGGCTTCGTAACCACGGCAATAGGGCTGTAGGGGCTATTCTCAGTTGCACCGCCGACTTCGTTTGAGTTCAAAGCGCGGGTAGTCAGCCTTGGTGGCCACACGTGCCTGGCCTCTTCCGGGTGTTCGGGCTCCCTCCCTAAAGCCTTTTCCATTGAAGCAGCCAGCTTTATGCGTTTTTCCAGAGATGAAATCTGATTGTATTCAACAGGTACATCAGGAAGTGTTTTGCGGATTATTGGCATCATTGACTCAGTAAAATATACTCTTGCCCCCTCATTGCTGCCGCCTGGGTTGTCTTCCATCAATGCATTTGTTATCGGGCTTTTCAGAACGATCAAGACAAGATCTATTTTAAGCTCACAGTCTGGCATTTCAAATAATCTTTTCAATAAGTAATATTCCGTTAACGCGACTTGTTCATTATATCCCATGGCAAGCACGTCTATTCTTTTTGCCTTAATCGCACCGTCAATAAATGCCAAAGTTTTTTCAGTAAATCCCTCCGTCCCGCGGAGGGCCTCTCTTGCCTCCGATACTGTGATCGAAGAAAACTCCGCACTATATGCTTCCATGATTACCACGAAAAGAACAGAAAAACAAACAAGAAGCGGATTGAGTTTTCCAAAGGTGAGTGCAGTGGTCATCCGAATATTTACTGCGGAACGCTAGGGTATAAGAGGCCGAACCCAGATTTTGAATCCCGATTAGTCCACCTCCAAGTACTGGGCTCCACCAAACTGGACGATACGCGGATTGCGTGATGCCAAGGGAACTCGTCTGACACTCGGTACCAAGATCGCTCCTGTGGCGTCGGATTCCTATGATTGTCCCCCCATAATTCCAAGCGGCAAAACTCTTTGAATTCGACATCTAGGTCGAAATCTCGTGCGGCAGGCCCCCATGCGTGAATAGCACTGAATAATGGTGCATCCAAGGATAACAGTTCCCCTACGGAATGTGAGAAGTTCTTTTTTCCGAATTGGCTCAAAGGATTGGCGGTAAGCGCATGGTAAGGATCATCATCTTCGTCATCATTGTCATCCAAGGGACCAAAAAAACGAATCGGATCGTCATTTCCACCAGCATCGTGGGAAGGAAAATTCACAGCTACAATAAATGGTATTGGCTGCCCATTTGCAAAATTAAAATACATGTCTCTAATTCCTATTGTAAACGGGTCTTGTTCCGGAATTAATTGTGGATTGCGAATAATACATCGCATTTTCCGCGACACGTCCCATTTGAATGCTGCGGTGTCAGCCGACTGCCGTATCAAAAAACTATGTCTTTCAGCGGCATTTGGAACGGGTGTTTCTTTCTGCGAATTTAGCTTAGGCTTGTCGGCCCCCTTGATAATTTCCAGAGGCTCTATCGCCCATTTCCAGACCCACGCCGAGGCAACATTTGCTGACACTTCATAACTCGCGCTCGGATTGTATCTCTTCCACATTATGTTTGGTGAAAACACAGCGACTCCAATTTGAGGGTTAGTGCATGTTGCCCAAACAATCCACACACTCATCTCATCCATTAGTGTATCGTCCGATTTTCGCCAGATCTGCACAACATGCCATCCTGCGGCGGCACGACTTACTGTGTGGGTCGCCGTTCCGGATGATACACCGTTGTCTTCCCACCAATATAGTTCGTCAAAGCTGCCTCCCGCAGAGTTGAAAGCGGCTGTCAAGCTCACATTGGGCTGGTTGATAGCGGTTGTTTGCTTTGGGGAAACAAAATGCCTTTTTGCGTTTTGTAAACTGGTGCTCGGAATCTCATCGCCGACGACGCCTTTCATGGCTGAAACATCAATGGTAACCGGGCTGTCAAGTTCCCGGGTCGGCTCTGGATCGCTATTGGGATCACGATTTCCTTCTGGGACGGCGTGGACATAGACCGTTCCCCACCGATATATGTTTATATCTTCCGGGTCGGCATCTGCTTCACGTACAGAATACGAAAAGTAGGCGTTACCGAGCCCGTGATAGGTGAATTCTCCTGTGCTAGCATCGTCTAGCGTGACGGAGCCTTCGGACGGTTCTTCGACCTTATACACTAGTGGAGTCAACCCTCGGATGACTGGGAGAGTTTGCGACAACAAACTCGAACCAGCAGAAAGGGTGAATTCCCCGTTCAAGACCCTCCAATCCATTGTCTGACCCGGAGCAAGCGATGTCGGAACGATCTCTATCCAGACAGTTTCGGTATGGGAGCGGCACCTGTCCGAAACCACAAAACCGATAGACTCGATTCCGCCCTGAGTTTTGTTTATTGCGGTGTTGGCTGCAGTATAGGTGACACTCATGCTCCGAGAGGAGGTTTGGATCGCAGTGACGGTGCCGAAAAGGGCGTTTTGCGCAGGGCTGAGCGCGATCCTCACAGGCCCGATGCTTCCTGCGGCCCACACCGTAAATGTCCTGCTCTCGCCCGGTTTGATCGTCATGAAATCTGGGCGCTGCATGAAAAGAGGCGGCACACCCATATAGAACAGGATTGCATCTAATTTTCTACACGAGACGCCGCCCCACGGTGCCGGTTGAACGTCAATCGTATCGAGAGTCGCCGCATCCAGAACGCTGCCGGTGACCGACGCGGCAGGGCCTTGCGTACCAGCATGGGTATAGGTGACGGTGTAGGTGTAGTCGTCCTCCAAGAGGAGGTCATCCCATAGGTAGCAGTGAAGAGTGCCGTCTGAGTTATACCAGGACTGCTCCGCCGCAGGCCGGGTGAAAGTCACTGGTGTTGTCACTCGCTGGCCCGTCCGGACGAATGTGAAGGTGCCCTGCTGGAGATCGATTCCGGGGACAGGATACAAGGTCCATGTCAGTTGCAATCCATCAAGCTTCCACTGGTAAGCTTCAAGTAGAATGGGCTTGAAGCGCGGACTGTCCGATAAGTTCCCAGGATTGGTTCCGGCCGCAATTTCCTGAGCGTCGCTGTATCCATCGCCGTCACTGTCCACTTTGGTCGGGTCGAGGCCGAGTCGGTATTTTTGCAGACAGGTGATCCCGCCTGGTGCCATGGCGCAGGCGGCGGCGGCATTGGCGAATTGTAGGCCGTACTTCGCCCGCCACCAGTCAGGGATTCCCACGGAGTTCGTATCTGTGGAGAGGTCGAAGGCAAAGAGGCTCTTTGCCTGGCCGATATTTGCCATGGCGTAATCATCCGGCGGCTTGCTGCTGCTGTCCCAAGGGTATGAGGTGGTGTAGCCGACTGCTTTGAGGCGATCATACACCGGCGCGGCCACGGCTTTGAGCTGGCCGAGGTTCACGGCGGCGTAGTCGTCGGTCTGCGCCGAGGGAGTGGCCCAGCGGGTGATCATGGTGTGCAGCGTATCGCCTGCTCCGCCGGGCAGTGTCGAGTCCAGTTCCAGCGCGGCGGCT
>JAYVRQ010000315.1:0-21417 GCA_043776145.1 Chthoniobacteraceae bacterium | reverse complement strand
TCGAGCAGTTCCTCGCGAATCCCAAACTGGACATCCCGTTCTGCCTTTGCTGGGCCAACGAAAACTGGACCCGCCGCTGGGATGGGATGGAGTCCGAGTTGCTGATCGAACAGTGTCATTCAATCGAAGACGACCTCGCCTTCATTGCCGATGCGCTGCGTCACTTCCGCGATCCGCGCTACATCCGCGTCGATGGCAAGCCCGTGCTGGTGGTGTACCGCCCGCAAATTCTCCCCGACCCCGCCGCCACGGCCCAAGCCTGGCGCACCCATTGCCGCGCGGAGGGTTTGGAACTTTACCTGGTCGCGGCCCAGACTTTCGGAAACTTCGATCCGCGACCGCTGGGCTTCGATGCCGCCGTGCAGTTCCCGCCGCACAATTTTAAGATGGAAGAGATTCGCAAACCGGGAATCGCCGCCAGCTTCCAGGGCAGGATATACGATTATGAGACATGGGGCCGCACCTACCAGCAGCCACTGCCGGCCAAAGCTGACTACCCTCTCTTCCGCTGCGTCTCCCCGAGCTGGGATAACACCGCCCGCCGCGGGTTGAAGGCGACGGTGTTTGCCGATGCCACGCCGGACAAATACGCGCACTGGCTGGAGGCGGCCTGTCTGGATGCTTCCCGAAGCCATCCGCCCGAGCGGCGCTTTGTCTTCGTGAATGCCTGGAACGAATGGGCCGAAGGTGCCTCCCTCGAACCGGATTTGCGACATGGGTATGCCTGGTTGAACCGCACCTCGGCGGTGCTCAGCCGTCTTGCATCTGGAACCGATGGCATCCTGGAGCCGCCCATCTGTGTCATCGGCCATGATGCCGAGCGCGCCGGCGCGCAAAACGTGTTGCTTACCCTGCTCCGCGAGTGGAAACGAACCCGCCCGTTTTCGTTTTGCTTAATCTTAAATGGAAGTGGACCCTTGCGGAGTCAGTTCGAGGCATGTTGTCCGACGCTCGTCCTGGCCGACTACTCCGCTGCGGAGCAGCGGAACGCAGCACTGGATGCCTTCCTAGCCATCCACCCATTGCTGGTGTTTTCCAATACTGTCGTGAACGGCCCGCTCTTGAAGGAGCTTCAACGCTTCGGCGCGCCGGTCATTACCCATGTCCACGAGTTGCAAAAATCCATCGAACGATGGGCTCCCGGACCCATCATCTCCGCGACCCTGGAATGCACGAATCATTTCATCGCCGTCTCGCCGCCGGTTGCCGCAAATCTTCGGGGAAGGCATCGGGTGGACCCATCGGCCATCTCGATCATTCATCCATTCATCGACACGGGACGCCAGCCGTTGGGAGCCGATGCCCTGGCGCGGCTTCGCACGGAGCTTGGCGCAACGGCGGGGGACATCCTCGTTTTCGGATGTGGCACCATCGACTGGCGCAAAGGGCCGGACTTGTTTCTAAAAATCGCCGCGGCGTGCGCGAGTGAGCCACGATTGCGATTTGTCTGGATCGGCGGTGGCTCGCGCGAAGAGCAGGCTACCCTTGATGCGGAAATCGCGCGGCTCGGTCTTGCGGATCGCGTCCAGTTTCTCGGCCAGCAAACCGATCCGCGCCGTTACTTCGCGGCTGGACAAATCTTCCTGCTTTCATCCCGCGAAGATCCCTTCCCGCTCGTCGCTCTCGAAGCCGCCGATGCTGGCTTGCCAGTAGTCTGCTTCGCCGAAGCCGGTGGAATGCCGGACTTCGTCGGAAATGAATGCGGCTTCGTCGTTCCTTTCGAGGATACCGCCGCAGCCGCCAGCGCGATTCTGCGACTTGCCGCAGACGAGCCACTCCGCGCGCGCCTCGGATTGCAGACCCTGGAAAAAGTCCGGCGCGAACATTCCACACCCACCGCCGCCGCTCGCATCGCGCAGCTTGTTGCCGGGATCGCCCGCCCGCTCGTCACCGTCATCGTCCCCAACTATAACCACGCGCCGTTTCTCGCGAGACGGCTCGAATCCATCGTCGCGCAGGGAATCGAGGACATGGAAATCCTTATCCTCGATGACACCTCGACGGATGAAAGCCGCGCAGTCATCGAAGCCTTTGCCGCGACCCACCCTCGAACGCGGCTCGTCTTCAACGAAGTCAACAGCGGTTCCACATTCAAACAGTGGCGCAAGGGGCTCGGCATGGCTCGCGGTCATTTTGTCTGGATCGCGGAATCCGATGACAGTGCGGAACCGGGACTGCTCGCAGCGTTGCTGGAAAAACTCCAACGCCACACCGATGCCGCCTTTGCCTATGCGCAGTCGCGGATGATCGATGAAGCGGGGCGCGATCTCGGTCTGCCGCTGGAATGGACCGCCGATCTTTCCACGACTCGCTGGCTGGAGGATTTTACCGCGCCGGGACATGAGGAAATCCGCGCGGCGCTGTCCATTAAGAATTCCATTCCCAACGCCAGCGCGGTCGTCTTTCGGAACTTCGATGGCATCGTGGATCTCGTGGACGATTCGGTGCGCCTCTGCGCGGACTGGTTGTTCTGGGTGCGCCTGTGCCGGCGCGGCGGTGTGGTGTTCGACGCGCGTCCGCTCAACCTCTGGCGGCAGCGCACATCCAACGCGCGGACGCGCCCGCCCGGCGAACTGGAATGGCAGGAAGGCATACGAGTCCTGGACGAATGCGCGGAAGCGCTGGGCATGGCAGCCGCGGAACGCCAGGAACTCTATTCGACATTTCGCGCGCGGTGCAAAGCCTGGAAAGAAGCGGCGAATGGCACTGCGCACATCATGGAAACAGCCTCTTTATGCACAATTTAGATTACATCAATTCCCTGGTAACTCGTTACCAGTCCACCGTCGTCGAGCAACGCCTTTCGCCCAGCGAAACCATGAATGACCAATGGTATTTCCCCGTGGGCAGGAGCGCGGTGGATAACATCCTGATGGCCTGCCTCACTGCCGGCATCACCAAGGTCCGCTCGGTGCTCGACGTTCCCTGCGGCCACGGGCGGGTGTTGCGTCATCTCGTGGCCTTGTTTGAAGGCGCGAAGTTTCACGCGTGCGATCTCGACCGCGACGGTGTGGAGTTTTGCGCCAGCGCATTCGGGGCGACGCCGGTGGTCTCGCGCGCCGAACTCAGCGAAGTCGATTTCGGAACCACCTTTGACCTGATTTGGGTCGGTTCACTCTTCACTCACACTTCCCGCGAGTTGACCAGGAAATGGATGACGCACCTCGCCCGCTTCCTTTCGCCCACTGGCATTATCGTCGCGACACTGCATGGCCGCTGGTGCGAACACGTCTATGCCGTGGCCCCATACATTGCCGGGGAAAGATGGGAGGTCATCCTGCGGGATTATCGCGCCGTCGGGCATGGCTACAGCGACTACTCGCGCCAGGAAAATCACACCTACATCGAGGGTAGCTACGGCGTCTCACTGGCGCGGCCCCACATCACCCTGCAGGATGTCGAAACGATCCCCGGCGTTCGTATCTACTCCTACCGCGAACGCGCCTGGGCCGATCACCAGGATGTTATCGTATTCGGCTGCCCTGCGTGGGATAAACCGTGGCCAAAATGACCGCAGTTTGAACTCGCCGCGAGTGACTGATCCCGAGTGGCGGAAAATTGGCAGCAGCATTTCCATCGAGCACAAAAAATCTAGGTTGCTGCTATGTCGATCGGTGCATTCTAGCTATCCATCTCTTTGATTCTTCTTTCCGCAGATTGCACTCGCGCTCGCTGATTTCATTCCCTTTTGTCTATGAGACCTTGTCTGCGTTCGCTTTCCGTTTTCACAAAGTCCGAAAGATTTATGCTAGGAAGAATGCGCCGAGGTGCTGGGTGCGTCGGCCAGGGAACGCAAGAGTTGCCAGCCTCGTTTCGTGCATGTTGCGACGCCTGGCTGAAAGCATCTATTCCGGCATGACTTCAGACACCTTCCACTCGTCTGCTGTAAAAACGGGATTGATTGTGCTGGCTACACTGCGCCACCATTTGTGCGCTGGCTTCTGATTTATGGACAATGACACCCCACTGAACATCCAGGCCTCAAGTCGCCCTCTCAACGCCACCCTTGTCTGGTGTATGTGGATAGCCATGAGTCTGGCCATGCTTTGCGCAGTCATCCACTATGGCCGCGCTTTTCCATGGATGGACGATATCGCCTACGCGCCTTTTGTCACGGACCAAGCCCCTCTGAGCCTAAACTGGCTCTGGGCGCCACATAATGAACATAGAATTCCTTTGGGACATCTGTTTTGCTGGGCAACACTTAAACTGGATGGCGGGACATTTATGCTGGCCAAGTATGTCTATGCTCTTGCGCTATCGGGAGCGGCAGCGATCTTACTCAGATCGCTCCGGGCAGAGCGGGGGCATTATATTTGGACGGATATGGCTGTGCCGCTGATTCTCCTTGGTTTTCAGGGTCTTTCCAATGTGCTTTGGTTTTTTCAGGCGCAGTTCGTATTTGCCACAGTCCTGGCAACCTTCGTCCTGGCGATCATGGTTGACAGCCGGTCCCATCTGAATTTCCCAAAGTCAATTGCGGCCGCGCTTTGCGTCATCGCTCTGCCCTTGTGCGGGGCCAACGGGCTTGTCGTTGCTTTTTTGTTAATCGCGTGGCTTATCACGGCGGCGATCCGCGGCTTTCTCGCCGGGGCAAAATGTGGATTTGCCAGCGGTGTGGCCAGCCTTCTCGGGGCCATCATTGCGCTGGCGGTTGCAATCCTGTATTTCCACGGCCTGCCACAGCCGGCAGCGGCAGCCCCTCCTGTATTTTCCTCCCTGTTCAAGAGCGCGACAGGGCTGATGGCTTTCGGCGCAAGTTATGCGGCAAAAGAAAACTGGCGGGCGGCGGGAATCACGGCTTCGGTGATCGTCGCGGTGACAGTTTTGCTGCTGCTGTTTTCCATTGTCACACAAAAGGGAAGACGGGGCCATGCTGTATCGCTGCTGCTGTTCATCGGAGCCTTCATCGCTCTTGCCCTTGCGATCTCCATTGGGCGGGAAGTGGGGCCGCATGTTTATATGGCCTATTTGCAGGATCGCTATGCCCTGGTCCTGACTCCGCTGGCGATTGGGTGCTACGTGACATTTTCGTTGCGCCTATGCCCGGCGTCGTTTGCCAAAGCGGGAAGCGTCCTGCTTGCCGTTCTGACCCTGGCGATGCTTCCGTCTAACATCTCGCTGGGTTGCAAATGGGGGCGGAGATCCGCAAATCTATTCGATTCGTTTTACCGAGATGTCATCGCTGGAGTTCCGTCCTGGCTAATCGCTGCCAAATACCAAGGTTGGGATGGCATCGAACCATGGTCGGGCGACTTCCACGGACTGCTCGGCAAACTCAAAGACAGGCGGATGCTTGGCCTCTCGGGCTTGAATGATACTTTCCCAGGGGAATCCCACCGCACGGTTTCATTGACACCCCATCTTAAAGAAGGCTTTCGCACGAATTGGGATCCCATCTCCGGGAAAGGGGAGATTACCGGCGGCAGTCCGGCGCTTCGTTTCACCTTCGATTCACCGCAGAATATCGCAGCCTTGCGCATGAACTTAAAATGCTTCGACGCCGGCGGCAATGTGATGTTTGCCACTCTAATGTATAATTACAAGGCTGACCCAACTGCCGCGCGCAAAGCCGATCATACGATATATGTCTCGCCCAATATGCTGACACTGACGAAGCCGTTCGATTGTCCAACTGCCGACATTGTACTGCAAATTCCCTATGGGACTGTAAAATATGAATTGACGGACTTGATTGCTTTGTATCCCGCAGTTCCCTGATCTCGGGCTTTTATCCCCATTTTTTCCACACGCATTGGCAACCGCATTTTGAACCGGAAACAAACCTTGCCATGACGGAGTTGTTGCAAAACGAAGGAATCTGCCCCTGCTGCGACCAAATAACGAAGTTTGTCGCCCACAACGCCTGGTATCGCGATCATTATCTCTGCTCGTCCTGTGGGTGCATTCCGCGCGAGCGGGCGCTGATGTTCTGCATCGAATTGTTCTTTCCGGGATGGCGCGATGCGGTCATCCACGAATCCTCGCCCGGCAATCGCGGCGCTTCGCCCAAGCTCCAGACACAGGCACCCGGCTACATCGGTTCCCAATACTTTCCAAACGGCATACCGGGCGAAACGATTCGGGGCTGGCGCTGCGAAAACCTCGAAAAACTAACTTTCGCGGATTGCAGCATTGACCTTCATGTGACCCAGGATGTGCTTGAACACATCTTTAATCCAGCCGCCACCTTTAGGGAGATTGCCCGAACGCTGCGCCCCGGCGGGATGCACATCTTCACCGTTCCTCTCGTGAACAAGGAGCGTCCCACCGAAGTTTGCGCGGAGTTGAGCCCGGATGGGACAGTGAAGCATTTCGGAGAGCCCGAGTATCATGGCAATCAGGTTTCCGAAAAAGGATCGTTAGTCACCCGGCGCTGGGGCTACGACATTTGCGAGTTTATCTTCCGCGCGAGCGGTCTTTTTACCGAGATGGTCTATCTGGATAACCTCCAGCACGGAATCCGCGCGGATTACATTGAGGTTCTCGTCACGCGGAAGCCGCGCTCTTAAACCACCCGAGCCGCGCGGGCGCGGTGTTGAGGTTGATCTGTTTCGTTTCGAGATATTCATCGAGGCCGAACGTGCCGAGTTCGCGGCCCCAGCCGCTTTGCTTGTAGCCGCCCCATGGGGCTTCATTGAAGGTCGGATGGTAGGTGTTCAGCCAAGTGATGCCGGCGCGCAGTTGGCGCAGCACGCGCAGACCTTTGTTTTGGTCGGTGGTGAAAACGCCGCCGGCCAGTCCGTAGATCGTGTCGTTCGCGAGGCGCACGGCTTTCTCCTCGGAATCGAAGAGCTGCACGGCGAGCACCGGGCCGAAGATTTCCTCGCGCACGATCCGCATGTCCGGGCGCGTCTGCGCGAAGATCGTCGGTGCGACGAAGTTTCCTTTTTCCAAAAGCCCATCGGTCAGGCGTTGGCCTCCGCACAGGATTTCCGCGCCTTCCGCTTTGCCGGCCTCGATGTAATCCAGCACACGCTGCATGTGCTGGCGTGTGATGAGCGGCCCCATCTCCGTGTCCGGCGCGAGGCCGTCGCCGACGATGATCCGGCTGCTCGCTTCGGCGAGGCGCGCGAGAAATTTGTCCGCGATTTTCTTTTCCAAAATGAGTCGCGAGCCCGCGCTGCATACTTCGCCCTGACCGGCGAAGATCGCGAACATCGCGAACTCGATCGCCACGTCGAAATCCGCATCCGCGAAAACGATGCACGGCGATTTGCCGCCAAGTTCCAGCGTCACTTTTTTCAAATTTCCGAGCGCGGCGGTCGCGATCTTGCGTCCCGTCGCGGTGCCGCCGGTGAAGGCGATCTTGTCCACCAGTGGGCTCGCGGCTAGCGCGTTGCCCGCAATTGGGCCGGGGCCGAGGAGGAGTTGCGCCGCGCCCGGCGGGAAGCCCGCCTCCGCGATCAACTCGAAAAGCCGGATCGCCGTGAGCGGCGTGGTTTCGGCGGGTTTCAGGATGCAGCAATTCCCAGCGGCGAGCCCCGGCGCGAGTTTCCACGCGGCCATGAGCAGCGGGTAATTCCACGGGATGATCTGCCCGCACACGCCGACCGGCTCGCGCACGACCATCGCCTGAATCGCCGGATCGGCGACTTCGTACGTCTGCCCGAGCGGCTTCGTGATGAGTCCCGCGTAATACCGGAAACATCCCGCCGTATCGGCCACGTCGTATTTCGCCTCGCGGAGAGGCTTGCCGTTGTTGCGCGTTTCGAGTTCCGCGAGCGCGTCGGCGTTTTGGTCGAGGAGTTCGGCGAGTTTGAAAAGGTGGGCGGCGCGTTCGCCTGCGCGCATCTTCGGCCACGGGCCGTTGTCGAATGCGCTGCGCGCGAAGTCGATCGCGCGGGCCGCGTCACGTTCGCCGCCGTCAGTCACGACGGCGATCACTTCGTTGTTCGCCGGGTTGAGGATTTCGCGAGTCGCGCCGTCCGCCGCTTTCACCGACTCGCCTGCGAGAAACATCGGGAGGGTTTTCATCCTTCATTTTCGTCGCAGTTCCCCTGCCACCGCAAGCATCCGTTGTGGAGCAGTGTTTGCTTTCCCTCTTAGCATTTCGCTGGGAAAAATCTCGAGGCGCAAATGGACGAGACTGGACTGCCATTTTCTCGATCCTCCGTACTTGGGCTTGGTTTGCCTGGCTCAAGACCCCAGCCCGAATTGCTTGCCGCTGCACCCTCCGCGCCGCTTCTCTCTCCCGCGATGAAAGCGGACACCCGCACCATGCCTCCTTCACAATGCCGGCTTGCTATGTATCACTCGCTGAAGCCTCATCGTCTGCGCCCGTGCTGGCACAGTCCCGCGTCCCCCATGAAACTCCTCTTCGTCGCCGACCTGCATTATGCGCTGAAACAATTCGACTGGGTCGTGGCGAAGGCCGGCGACTACGACTGGGTCGTGATCGGCGGCGATCTGCTCGATTTGGCTTCGGCGCTCGATTTCGATTTGCAGATTACCGTGGTCGAAAAATACCTCGCGCGCCTGCGGCAAAAGACGCGCCTGCTCGTCAGCTCCGGCAATCACGACGGCGACGCGCGCAATTCCGCCGACGAGTCCGTGGCCGGGTGGCTGCACGAGGTGAAGGCGGAGGGGCTCTTCGTCGATGGGGACAGCATCCAGCTCGACGGCGCGCGCATCACCGTCTGCCCGTGGTGGGACGGGCCGCTTTCGCGCGCGGAACTCGAAGCCCAACTCGTGCGCGAAGCCGCACAGGTCACGGGCAAATGGGTCTGGATTCATCACGCTCCGCCGGAGGGTTCGCCGGTGAGTTGGACGGGTATGAAATCCGCCGGCGATGAATGCCTGCGCGGCTGGATCGAGCGATTCCAGCCCGACATGGTTCTGTGCGGTCACATTCACAACGCGCCGTTTTATCCCGAAGGCTCGTGGCTGGATCGCATCGGCAAAACGTGGGTGTTCAATCCGGGCCGCCAGATCGGCGCAAGCCCGACCCACATCTCTCTGGATCTGGACGCGATGACCGCGGCGTGGGTTTCGTTCGAGGGCGAATCAATCCGGCAACTGGCCGTGCCGAATGGTTGATTCGCTCGGGCGAACGCGGGCGCGCATCTGGCGGTTCAGGAGCGTTTCGAGCACGGAGTCCACCATGCCGAGGTGATCGTGTCCGTCGAACTGGCCTTTGATATCGACGAGGTATCGGTTGAGCGCATCAAGCCGGCGGGCGAGCAATTCGCACAGGTGCAGGCAGACCAGTGGCGAGCGTTCGAGAAATTCGCGGGGATTTTCCACGACATAAAAAGCGCAGGGCTCGGAGGCGCGCACCGTGGCCGAATGATCGCCGCCAAGCAGCGCCGCCAGATCGCCAAAGACCGCGCCCGGTTCCGCCGCCCGCGCCACCGGCACGTCGTCCTTAAGCACCTCGACCGCGCCCTCGATGAGGAAAAATAGCAGCCCGGTTTTGGTGCCCTGCGGGATGACGATTTCGCCCGCGGCAAAGTGGCGGATCGGATGACTCTGGACGGCTTCAAGGATGGCGGACATGCGCTTGGTCCCGATCATTAGCAGCCTGCCGCCGGTGCGTCCATGCTCGCGTCACCACGGAAGGCCACCAGCACCGTATGCTCTTGGCGAGTGATTCACGCAACAGATGTGAACCGTTGCGTCTGGCGTCTCACGATACCAGTTTAACTTGCGTGTGGCGCTGGGACGAATGTCGCTGCCGCTGCGATTTCCACGGCACGGATCATTTGCGCCGGCTTATCCGGTGGCCAGCCGACTATGTCAGCGTGATTGCGCGGTAACCTTGATCCCTCCGCGGGCACCACATCGAGATTTTGCGCGCGAACATCCCGTGCCGAAATGTCGGCGCGGCCAAATAAAGGAAATTTTCTTCCGAATTGATCGCCTTCTTCGCGCTTTGCCGAAACCTCACGACCAATCTCCCACAACTCGGCTTCTGTGATTTCCCGATGCCGAATGACCGAAAGCTCGACGCGGCTAAATGGCAGAAACGCTTCCGGTCGTGGCGTCACATTTTCCGTCCGGGGATCTCTCCGCAGATGTTTCTCGATAAGAATCATGCGCGCAAGGCGCTCGTCATTCCCCACCGAAATATTACCCAAAGACACGCGATCAAGTCCGATACACCCGCCGCACGAGGTCGCCGAGACGGTCTGGAAATTTACCAAAAAATGGCTCGTTGCCGTAGCTCTTCGCGCTGCCGAAAAGCGCCGCATAATCGACCCTGTAATCGGGATGCACGCTCACCAGCACGAGGCGGCGTGGCGACACCTGCCACTCGAACGTCACGCATCCATAAGGGTCGGCTGACAGAGCGGGACGCGAAATGCCAGCAGGCAGACTGTCGATAAAGCGTTGTGCAAGTTGGTAGGCCTCCGGCGTCACCGCCTCGGCGCCGTAGCCATCCCATCCGGGCTGATGACAATCGAGCATCACCTCGTTCAAATCCGCACGGAGTTGAGCGATGGCGCCAGTGCCGGGAGATGCTGCCGCGACTTCCGCGTAATTTGGCAGCGTCACACCGCGATACATCCCAGCGGTGGTGTAGCCGCAAGTCGGATAGCTTTCAGCAGATAGAGCGATCAAGGGCATGGCTGTTTGTACGATTGGAGTGCTTCTTCGGTCAACAAATGGAAAAAAGCCTGGTTCTTCAACTCGTGCATTTCTGCCAGAACCGATTCCAACTCTCGACCGGTGGCGGCCAGGGATTCTTTTAACGTGACCTCGATGTCCATGATGAACGCCACCGAATCTCCCGGCGTCGCATCGAATGCAGGCGTGAGGATCACCTTCACCACGCATGGTGAACCAGGCACCGCGTAAAAAGTTTGGTGGATGAACCCGTGAAATTGCCAGCCCAAATCCGGCGGTGAAACCGGCGGCGTGGTGAAAAATCGCGCAAGCTTGAAACCCTCCAACGGAAACTCGACCCGGTTGATGAAACGCACTGCCACACCATGTAATTCCTCCGGTTCCAGCACCGCGCGATAATCCGCCCATCCTGCAAGGGCTCCTGCTTCCAGCACACGCCAGTCTTCGTACGGTTCGAGACGGCTGAAGGTGTAACCGTCTCTCCTAGCCTGATGCACCACACTCGTCTGCGTCGCTGAACGAAAGATGAATCCTTGCATCTGCGATGTCACTTTGGGCGGCAATGGCCCTTGCGGCGTTTGTGTAACCTCGATTTCCACAGGACGGATCTCCTGAATCTCCCTGTGCTCCGGCCAGTGTGTGGCGAGCGCCGGACGCACGTCCTCTGGTTTCCACAAACGCGCAGCATTTGCCTGAAAATTCACCAACGCCTCAACGATGGGCGCGCGGGAGAGATGGCAGATTTCCGGCATGGGCTGAGTTAGCAATAAGCAAACGGCAACCGTGCGACAAGCACTGCGCGCTTTGGTTCAAAATGAAACGCTTTTCCCTGCCGGAATAAGGGTCGATCCAGAATCTATTCGCATTGTTTGCGTCCCACTGCGAGCCCATCAAAGCGCGTCGAGGTCGCGGAGGATTTCGCGGGGTTTTGCGCCTTCGCCGGCGGCGACGTAGCCGCGGGCTTCGAGGATGTCGAGGATGCGGGCGGCGCGCGTGTAGCCGAGGCGGAGGCGGCGTTGGAAGAGCGAGGTCGATGCCTTCTTTTCCTGCCGCATCACTTCGATGCACTTCTCGACCAACTCCTCGTCTTCGCCGCTCACTTCCTCGTCATCCATCTCGCCCGCGGATTGCAGCCGCTCGTGAATCGCCACGTCGAACGATGGCTCGCCCTGCTTCGAGGCGTGCTCGACGAGGCGATGGACTTCTTCGTCGGTAACGAGGACGCCTTGTGCGCGGGTCATGCGCGAGGTGCCGGGCGGGCGGTAGAGCATGTCGCCCTGGCCGAGCAGTCGTTCCGCGCCGTTTTCATCGAGGATGACTCGCGAATCCAGCGGGGAAGCCACCTGGAAGGCGATGCGGCACGGGACGTTCGCCTTGATGACGCCGGTGATGACATCCGCGCGCGGCGTCTGCGTGGCGAGGATCATGTGGATGCCGGCGGCGCGCGCCTTTTGCGTGATGCGCGCGATGGCGCTCTCGACGTCGGCGGGCGCGGTCTGCATGAGGTCCGCGAGTTCGTCCACGATGATGACGATGAAGGGCATCCGGTCGGGGATAATCAGTTCCTCGGCTTCGCGCGGGACATTGATCTTCGGCTTCGCTTCGACGGAAAAAAGCTCGTCGTCTTCCATCGCGCTGAAGTCGATCGTGAGCGGCGCGGCGACCGGTTTTGGCGGCGGCTCGGCGGCGAGTTTTTCGGCGGCGGCAGCGTCGAGTTCGGCCTGCGTTTTCGGGAGCGGGCGGTCGTTGAAGCTGCCGATGTTGCGCACGCCGGTCTTGGCGAAAATGGTGTACCGTTTTTCCATCTCGTCCACGGCCCAGCGCAGCGCGAGTAGCACTTTTTTGGGATCGGTGACAACGGGCACGACGAGATGCGGGAGCGTGTTGTACATCTGCATCTCGACGACTTTCGGGTCGATCATGATGAGCCGCAGATCCTCCGGCGTGAAGCGGTAGAGAATGCTCGCGATGATCGCGTTGATGCACACGCTTTTGCCCGAGCCGGTGGTGCCCGCCACGAGCCCGTGCGGCATCGCGGCGAGATCGCCGATGATCGTTTTGCCATACACATCCTTGCCGAGCGCGACGGGAATCTTCGCCTTGCTGTGAACGAACTCGTCGGACTCCAGCAGTTCGCGCAGCGTGACTTTTTGCTTTTTGGAATTCGCGATTTCGATGCCCACGGTGTCCTTGCCGGGGATGGGCGCGAGCGTGTTGATGCGCTCGGCGCGCGTGGCCCGCGCGATGTCGCGTTCGAGCGAAACGATCTTGTCCACGCGCACGCCGTTCGCGGGATAAACCTCGTAGCGCGTGATGGTCGGCCCGCGCGTGATGTCGCCGCGCGTCACCACGATACCGAACTGCCCGAGCGTCTCGATGATCGTCTCCTGAATCGCCAGCAACTCCTCGGGCTTCGCGGCCTCGCGACTTTCCAGATCGACAGGATCGAGCAGGTCGAGCGTCGGCAGTTCGTAGTTTTCGCAAGAGATGGAAGTGAGCGGCTGAAACTGATTCTTCTTCGCCTTCTTCGCCGCGGCGTTGGGCAGCGCGTTGCTGTCGATGATCTGCGGCGTGGGTCGCAGCACGAGCACCTCGTCCTCCGCGACCAGCGCGAACGGCTCCTCGTCGGTCCGCAGCGCATCGCCGGGCGCGGCTTCGGGTGGAAGGGCGACGCCTTTTTTCGTCAGTGAACGCTCCAGTTTCTTGCGCTCCCTGGCCATGCGCTCCGCTTCGAGCCCGAGCTTTTCCTGCTCGTTGGCGCGCGACATTTTCCACGCGAGCTGCTTCGCGTGCCACACGCCGGGGAGCGCGATGGCGCGGCGCACAATCTCGATCGGATGCAGGCCCGTCATCAGGATCAGGCTGACGATGTAGCCGAGTCCGAGCACGAGCACTGCGCCGACGATGCCGAGCATTTTTTGGAAGAAATGTTCACCGAACCATTTGCCGATCCAGCCGCCTTCACCGGCGAGATTCAGCGGCGCGGTGTCGATCATGCCCAGATGGAGAAGCTGCGCGAGGCACGCGCCGGAGATCACAAATCCCGCAAACCAAAGGAGGCGGCGCGAGACGAGAATCTGCGCATTCATCAGCTTCACTCCTCCGAAGCCGAGCAGCCCCGCCGAAAACAAATACGCCGCCACGCCAAAGAACGAATACAGCGTGCAGGCGACGATGGCTCCGATCACCCCAATGAAATTCTCCGGCTTCTGCCCCGCCTTCGCCACGGAGCTGAGCGGAAACCACGTCGGCACATCGCCCGGCGCATACGAAACGAGCGAGAGAAAAACGAGCGTGCCGAAAACGAGCAGCGAAAGCGCGGCGATTTCGTTGGTGGTGTGGTTAATTTGGTCCGGGGTGCGCGCCATCGCGCGGGATTGTAGGCGGTTCGTTGGGGCTTTCAATGTGTCCGCATCTTTGCGGCATTTTTTCGGCAAACGCACGCGCGATCTTTCCGCGCTTACATTCACCTACGCGGAACGCTTCCGCCATCTGCGCAGCAGCAGCGCGCCGGTGCAGGCGATCAACGCCGATGCGCCAGGCTCGGGAACGGGCGCGATGATTCCGCCCGCGTACGTCCCGCCCGCGAGATACGCATTTTCCGGCAGCGCGGGGTCGTAGTAAATGCGCCCGCCGCCCGTGATGCTCGCGGCTTGCGCGAGGCCGCCGTCGAGATCGAGCACGGAGACGTAGAGCGCGCCGCTGATGAAATCGAGCACGCCACCCGCGGCCAGCTCGAAGATGCCGACGGCGAAATTATCCACAAAGCCCGCGGGGTTCGCGCCGAGATCCACGCCGGGCCAGGTGAGCTGATGCGTCCCCGCGCCGTCCAGCAGCACCAGCGCCGCGTCGATGTCGAAGCCGACATTTTCCGTGCTCTCGTTGAGCAGGTCGCCGCTCACGCTAAAGACATCTCCGACGCCGCCCTGCACGATGCCGAGCGTTCCGATCGTGAGATCGCTAAAGAGATTCGTCGCCGGATCGCTGATGAGAGTTCCGCCGTTGAAAAAGCCGCCGGGAAAAGTCGCTGTCGATCCGGTGTTCTTAAAGGTGCCGCCCCACCCATTGGTGACGTGGCCGGTGAAGCTCGTCGGGGCCGTGACGGTGATGTGCGCGCCGTTGGTGTTCGTCAACGTGTTGGCGATCGTCGTGCCCGCCCCGCCGATATTGAGCGTGCCGCTGTTGGTAAAAGCACCCGTGCCATTGAGCACCCCGCCCGCGATGTTGATCGTCCCTTTATTGACGATGCCCGTCCCATTCACCGTCAATGTCCCGCCGCTCAGATTGTAAATTCCCGTACCGCCAGGATTGGCGCTGATCTCCAGGCTGTCGCTGGCCGTGTTAGTCCCGCCGGTTTGGTTGAAAGTCCCCGTGCCCGACGCAGCGATGACCTCGGCCACGGCGATCAGGCTGCCAGCGGACATGTTATAGGTTCCCGCGCCACCCGCATTGACCCCGATCCTCAAAGTGCCGCTCACCAAATTCGTTCCGCCGGTTAGATTGAAAGTCCCGGCACCCGATGCGGCAATGCTTTGGACGCTCGCATTCAAGATGCCGCCGCCGAGATTGTAAATGCCGGTGCCAGTCACCAGAGCGCCGACGACCAGTGTGACCGCGTTATTCGTGCCATTGTACTGATTGTAAGTCGCGACGCCATCGGTGCCGATCGTTTCCGTCGTCGCGATCATCGTCGTGCCGATGTTGTTTTGATTGAGCGTGGCCGGGATGTGGAAGGTCACGGGATTCAGCGTCAGCGAGTTCAGCCCCGCGCCGGCGAAGATTACATCGAACTCGACGGCCGGGGCCGTGGTAACGCCGATTCTAACATCCTCGCCATTCACCGGCAGCCCGCCGCTCCAGTTCGGTGGGCTGCTCCAGTGACCGTCCAGGGCACCCGTGAAATCGTTGAGGACCGCGTGCGCGGAATGTTGGGCCGCGAGCGTGAGCGCGAGTGCGGCGCAGGATTGGGCGAGGACGCGGAAGGTCGTAGTTTTTGGGAGGAGGATGTTCATGGGGAATGGGAGAGGTGGGAGGCGATTATGTTTGGTTCGCGGGGAATTGGCAAGCCGCGACTCCGCCGGAGCAAGTGGCTTTGCGGCTCCAGCCACGAGTCGGCTCGCCACTACTGCTGCTGCACGATCTCGCGGACGGTGATGTTCACCTGCCCGTCCGCACCGCGCCGCACGTCGCGAATTTCAAACGGCGCACCTTCACCGCGATCCAGATTGCTGCCTTCCGCGGGCGGCACGACGCCGTTCACATAATCGACGATGATCCGCATCGGCGTTATCCCCGCCGCCTCGCTGCCGGGGCGCGGACGCAGCACGGCTTTGTTCTCGCCCGTCGCCGTGACGACAAAGCTGCCGCGCAGATACGTCCGCGCCGCGAGCGCACCGCGCTCCGCGAGCACGGCGGCTTCGTCGGGCAGCACCGTGTTTCCAGGCGGGACGCTGCCCGCTTTGTAAGTGCGCCAGTTGTTTCCCTCCGCGCCGGGCAAGCCGGGCTCGGGGTTCGACGCGATGAAAGGCTTGAGCACACCGGGCGGCAAATTCGGCGGCGGATTCGTCACGGCGACCGTGGGCGGAATCGCGGTGGCTGTGGGCGGAATCTTGCGTGTCGTCGCGATGTTGCCGGCCATCGGGATCGGCGTCGCAACCGGGATCTCGGTGGGTGCGGTGGGATCGAGCCGGACGATCTGCGGACTCTGCGGCGCGGGCGTCTCTCCTGGCGAGCCGGGCTCAGGGACGGGCTGCGCGCGGCGGAAATCCGTGAATTTTTTCGCCGCCGCCTCGACCTGCGCGACCTTCATCACCGGCAGCGCGCTTTCCATGTGGAGATCGGGCGGCGGCTCCGTGCTGAAGCTCCCCGCGCCCGGCAGCGTGTAGCCTTCGTAAGTCAGCGGCACGACCGTGAATTGCAGCCGCCCATCGGCAACGCGCTCGATGTGAATGATCGCGCCGAAATCGTAAGTCTTTTCGAGCTTGATGGGATTGCCCGTCATCAAAATGGGCCGCGCCTTCGCGACCTCGCCCGCATTCATCGGGTAAAGATGCTCGACGAGCACCTGCGGGAAATCGTTCGACACCCCGAGCGCCACCATGCCGCTCACGAGGAAGTCGTCCTTCGTGAGCACTGCGGAATCCGCGATGGTGAAATTGCCGCGCAGATACGGCACGAGCTTTTTCGTCTCGCGATAATTCGTGACGAAAGTGCGGAGCAGTTCCGCATTCTCGCGATCGAGTTGGAGGCTCGAATACTTCCCGTACTTCTCGAAGAGCTGCTTCGCGTTAAGATAGTCGCCGGTCGGCGCCTTGGTGCGCTCGAAGCGTTTCAGCGGATCGATCTTTTTCACCCGCTGGAGGATGCGGTAATTCCGCGCCTGCTCCGGGTGGCCGAAGATGTAAAAACTCCCGAGCCAGCACGCAAAGGCGAGACCGATCAGGATGAGGATGAAGACCGTCCAGATGAAAAGATTGTCGCGCCTTTTCGGTGCGACTTCCTCGTCGTCGTAATCAAATAAATCGTCCGCCATTTCTGAAATGCTGCTCGTGTCGCGGCACCGCGCCGTCTGCTAATGGGTGTGCGTTTCCCCGGCGGCCTCCGCGGTTTCAAACGAAGTGCCGCAGCCGCAACTGCGCACCGCATTCGGGTTCTGGATGCGAAAGCCCGCGCCCGCGAGATCATCCGCATAGTCAAGCGTCACGCCTTCGAGAAACGCCGCGCTCTCGGGATCGACGATGACCTTCACGCCCCCGCTCTCGACCACCCGATCCTGCTCCTGCGCGCGGTCCAGCGTCATCCCGTACTGCATCCCCGCGCATCCGCCTTTCTCGACAAAAATGCGCAGCCCCTTCGCGGGATCGTCCTGCGCGCGGACGAGCGCCTGAAGTTGCTGAACTGCGGAATCGGTGACGGTGAGCATGGGCGGAAAGTAGGGTGGCGAGTGGCCGGTGGCAAAGGGAATGAGTAATGAGTAATGAGTGAATGAGTAGGCAATGACTGAATGACCAATGACGAATGAGCGCGCGTTGCCGCCATGACTCATTTGGCATTCAGTCATTGCCTCCTCATTCACTCATTACTCATTACTCATTACTCATTTTGTCCAAAATTGCTCTCCTTTCCGAAGCCGTCGCCAGCCAGGTCGCGGCGGGCGAGGTCGTCGAGCGACCGGCGAGCGTGGTGAAGGAACTCGTCGAGAATTCGCTCGATGCTGGCGCGGGGCGCATCGAGGTGCTCATCCGGCGCGGCGGCATCTCGACGATCCGCGTGGTCGATGATGGCAGCGGGATGGATCGCGACGACGCTCTGCTGTGTCTGGAGCGGCACGCGACGAGTAAGATTCGCACGGGGGCCGATCTCGCGGCGATTCACACGCTGGGCTTTCGCGGGGAGGCGCTCCCGAGCATCGCCAGCGTCTCGCGCTTCCGCCTCGCCACGCGCGAACGCGACGCGCTCGCGGGCACGGAAATCCTCGTGAACGGCGGGAAGATCGAAACCGTGCGCGACGGCGGGGACGCGCCGGGGACGCAGGTGGAAGTGCGGCAGCTTTTTTACAACCTGCCCGCGCGCCGCAAATTTTTGCGCACCGAAAACACCGAGGCGAGCCACGTCGAGCACCAGCTTCATTTGCAAGCGATCGGGCATCCGCGCGTGGCGTTCGTTTTTGTGAACGATGAGCGCGTCGTGTATCAGCTCCCGCCCGCGAATCATTTGCGGGAGCGCATTCGCGACCTGTGCGGCCCCGCGCTGACAGCCGAGCTTCTCGAAGTCCCGGAGTTTGCGGCGGCAGATATTTCGATCCGCGGCTTCATCGGAAAAGCGGGAGTGAGCCGCAGCGGACGCCAGCAACAACTCGTCTTCCTCAACGGACGCCCCGTGGAAAACAGCACGGTGAATTTCGCGCTCCGCGAGGGCTATCACACCGCGCTGATGAAGGGGCAGCATCCCGTCACGTTCCTCTTCATCGACATGGACCCCGCCGCCGTGGATGTGAACGTGCATCCCGCAAAACGTGAAGTGCGTTTTCGCGAATCCGCGACCATCCGCGATGCCGTGGTCGAGGCGATCCGCCGCGCACTGGAGAGCGACCGCGGCGCGTGGTCGCAGACCTTCCGCGCCGCGCCGGAGCCAGTACAGCCGCTGATTCCCGAGCCGGAGCAGCTTGCGCTTCGCCGCGATTGGGCCGCGCCACTTCCGTCTGTGGAGCTGCTGCGCGGGGCTGAACATCGAACATCGAACGAACCCGCCGCCGCGCCGATCCCGAGCGTCGAGACGCCTCCGCCTCCGCCTTCCGAATCCGAAACACTCAACTCTCCCCCGAGCTTCCGCATCCTCGGCGTGCTCGGAAAACTCTACGTCCTCATGGAAAACGCCAGCGGGCTCGTGCTCGTCGATCAGCACGCGGCGCATGAGCGCATTCTTTTCGAGGAAATGCGGAAGCGCATGGAAGATCAGGGCGTCCCCGCGCAGCGGCTGCTCATCCCGCTCACCCTGCAAGTCTCCCCGCGCGACGCCGACTGGATCGCGCGCAACTCCGACACGCTCCACCGCGCCGGCATTGGCCTCGAAGCCTTCGGCGCAGCGACCTTCAAGATCGACACACTCCCCACTTTCCTCCGCGCCACCGATCCCTCCCAACTCCTGCGCGACATTATCGACGACCTCCGCGAGACCAGCACGCAAACCTCCAAACTGCGCCTCGGTGAAGACATGATCGCCAAAACCGTCTGCCGCCACGCCGTCAAAGCGAACGACATCCTGCGCGAGCCCGAACTTGTCCGCCTCATCCAGGATCTCCTCGCGTGCGATCTCCCCTACTGCTGCCCGCATGGACGCCCCACGATGATCCAAATCGGCTACGCCGAACTCGAAAAAAAATTCGGCCGCAAAGCGTGATCGTTCCGACGATCTGCCGAAGACAACACGCCGCTTGCTTTCGCCGCCTCACGGCGACGCATTCAACATCTGCCGGGGAAAGCCGCTGAGCTGGATGAGCCCGCGGATCGGCGTGCGCTCTTCGTTGTCCAGTTCGCCGTCGGCGTTTTTATCGAAGCCTTTGAGCAGTGCGGTGATGGGTTCGAGTCGTTTGCCGAGGCCCTCGGGCAGGTCGCGCTGATATTTGGCGGCGTCGATCATCACGTCGGCGATGTGATCGGCGAGCGCGGCGCGGAGGATTTCGATGTCCTCATTTTTCTGCGGCACGACGCCGACAGTGACGCTCCCCATTTCATCCGCCGAAGCGATGCCCCAGCCCACCGGCACGGGCGGCTTCGCAGGGTTGCGCGGGTTTTCGGCCGAGTTGTCCCAGATGACTTCCGTTTCGAGCCGCGTGCCGCGTGGCAGCGGGATGCGCTCGCGGTAAAGATACTGTTCCTGCCAGGCGAAATCCCAGTCGGTCACTTTGAGCAGATTTTGCACGCGGCCATCGGGCAGCGTGGCCGTCATCGTCATGCGTTTGCCGAGATGGTGCGCGTGGGCGGCGACGGCGAAGGCATCGCAATCAATCGGCAGCGTGAACGAATCGCGAATCGTGTAGTTCTTCTCGCCGGCGGGAATGTGGACGCCATTCAGGATGCCGAACTGCGGCGGAATCTGGATGGTCGTGTAAGTATGCGGCGGCGCTTCTTTCGCGAAGCGCAGACCGACCGACGTGGCTTCGCGCGCGGCTTTGCCATTCGGCGAAATGTGCGTCTGGAGCACGAGATTCGCGCCCTTTGGAAAACGCCACGCGAGATCTTTCGGCAGCATCAGCGGCCCCGCGCCGGGCGCCCAGCCGGCGACGTAAGTCTGCCCGAGACTGATGAAGCCGCGATAGCCGGGCAGCGGATCGCGCGCATCGCGCCGCGCCGCGGAGCCGTCGGTATCGAGAAAGAGGAGGACGTGATGCACAACCGATGTCGCGCTCGGGCGCAGCTCGATCGCGCTGATCCATTTGTCTTCGTCGAAATTCAGCGGCAGCACGAAGTTGCGGTATTCGTCGCGGCCTTCCGCGGAAATCTCGTAAGCCTCCGGCATCTTTAATTCCAAATCCGGCGTGCCCATCGCCCAGCCTTCGGTGAATTTTGGCGGCGGCGGCAGCTTTGCGGGATCGCCCTCCGGCGCACCCGCGCGATGCCACGCGGCGAGGATCGCGATTTGGTTTTCATCGAGGCTGCGGTTGTTGAGGAAATGCGGGTTGTCTTTGTCCGCGTGCCACGGCGGCATCGTGCGTTCGGTGGTAATTTCGGCGAGCTGCTTCGCGCGCTTTTTCGCGTCGGCATAGGTGAGCAGCGAAAAGGGCGCGATCTCGCCGGGGTGATGGCACACGGCGCATTTCGCGAAAAGGATCGGCGCGATGTGCTCGTTGAAAGTAACGCTCTCCGGCGCGGACTCGCCGGCGCGGCAGAAGGTGGCGAGCAGCAGCAGGGCAGGGATGATTTTCATGGACGGGTGGTTTGGGAAAGCTCGGGAAGATAGCAGCCAATCGCTTTTGTAAAACGCTCGAGAACTGGTTTCCCGGCGAGGATCGCATCCAGCGCGTCGCGCAAATCGCGCTGCCGCGGTTCGGCGCGATGTTTGCCCGGCGCGATGGCGCGGTCGTCGATGCGTCCGCGGTAAAGGAGTTCGCCTTTCGCCGAAAAAACCGCCGCCTCCGGCGAAACCGTCGCGCCCGCTTTTCGCGCCAGCGCCTGCCGCGGATCGAGCAGCACCGGGCAGCGGTAGCCATATTCGCGCGCGTGTTTCTTCGCGTCGGCGAGCGTGAGATCATCCTCGCCGTAGATCACGAAAGCGCGCACGCGCCGCGTCCCGTATTCCTCGGCGATGCGGCTGATCTCTGGCGCGTAACCATTCGCGATCGGGCAATCA
>JAYVRQ010000314.1:0-5656 GCA_043776145.1 Chthoniobacteraceae bacterium | reverse complement strand
CGAGCCGCCCGTCGCCATCGACATCACCAATCGCGATGGCGCGCGAGACCATCGGCGTGTCGAGCCCGAGCGCGCTGGCGACATCGTGATAGCGCCCGTCTTTTCCCATGACGAAAAACGGATTCGTGTCGTTGCCGCTGAGGTCCGCGCCAGGTTTGAAGTTCGGCCAGAAGCGCGGGTTGTGGACGATCTGATCGTTGCTCGTGCCGAGCGCCTGGAGTTCCGGCCAGCGGTTGATTTTCCCTTTCATAAAGCCGACCGCCTGCACGGCTTCGTTCACGCCGTCGTTGTCGAAGTCGGCGAGCTTCGAGTCCCAGCCCCAGCCGCTGCGCGCGAGTCCGAGCTTTTCGGCGGCGTGGACGAATGGGGCGACGCCGTTTTTCATCGCGGCGGTGTCGCCGGTGTTGAGCCAGAGGAAATGGCTTTCGGTGAGTCCGAATTTTGTCCCGATGTTGCTCACGTAAATGTCGAACTTCCCGTCGCCGTTGATGTCCGCGAATTCGACGCCCATGCCTTTGAACGTGTCGTGGCCGAGCACGCAGGATTTCGGCGTGAGAAAATCGCGCGTGCCTTCAAGCACGGCGAACGCGAGATGGCCGCGCGTCGAGCGATTGTGCAGCAGGCGGTCGCGGCCGAAATCGTTCGCGAGATAAATTTCGGGAAGCATGTCGCCGTCGAGATCGACGGCGGCGGTGGCGAGCGTCCAGCCGCGATCCACTTCGTCGGGGAGCACGCCTTTGACGTGTTCGTAAGTGACCGACGGCGCATCGCCCTTCGCGGATTTTTTCCAGAGGAAGAAATGTTTGCGACCGCCATTCGCGGCCTTCGCCTTGCCTTCGTGCATCGAGACCGGCTCCCGCGAATGCTCGTCGAGATTGCGCCCGCCGTCGGGGAAGTAGTTTCCGATAAGCAGGTCGATGTGGCCGTCGCCGTCAAAGTCGGCCTGCGTCGCGGCGTTGGTGTTCCAGCTTTCGCCGCCCTCGGCGAGTTCCTGCGGGATGAAATTGCTCCGCGAAAGCGCGCCGCCTTTTTGCATGAAGAGCACGGGCGAGCGGCCCCAATAATAGACGAGCACATCGAGCAAGCCGTCTTCGTTGAAGTCGCCGAAGACCGTGCCCATCGGCGCGGTGCTCGCGGCGACGTACGGGAGCGGCGCGGGATCGAGAACGA
Source organism: Chthoniobacteraceae bacterium (assembly GCA_043776145.1). Taxonomy (GTDB): domain Bacteria; phylum Verrucomicrobiota; class Verrucomicrobiia; order Chthoniobacterales; family Chthoniobacteraceae; genus JANLQB01. Next base: position 4,486 of record JAYVRQ010000314.1, on the reverse strand, counting down.
ATGGCTCGTAGCGCGCGGGCGTGCCGGGAACGGGCGCGACGGTCACGAGGTCGGTGCGCGGATCGACAAAAGCGATGTCATTAGGCAGGCCGTCGCCATCAAGATCGCCCAGCGTCGCCGCCGCGCCGAGCGAGGAAATCCACTGCGCGATCCGCGTGAGGCTCGGATGCACGGCGCGAACCATCTTGTGCGGCTGGCCGGGGATTTCGGGGAGCGGCGTGATGGTGAATTTGAAACGGCTCGCGAGTTGCGCGGTGTCCGCTGGCGGCAGGACTTTTTCGCGCGCGCCGAAATACGCCGGGACGATCAACAGACCCGCTGCGATGGCCACTGCATACGTGCGGAAAAACGGGGTGCTCATAAATGGATCGGCTCTGCTTTTTCAACGAAGACCTGCTGAATGCGCCGGCGCCATATCTCGAATGCAGGCTCGGCACCATCGCGCGGCAGATTTTCCAGCGCGGCATCGGTGACGGCGGCGGCGTCCGCGGCGCTCATCCCCGTGAGGATCACGCACGCGCGCTCGTGAGCGTCGGTGAGATTGTCCGCGCGAACGCGCGCCTTTGCAGCGAAGGCCGCGCCTTGGGCGGCGTTCGGCAAATAGTCTCCCGCGCGGGCACGCAGCCACGCAATGTCCGCCTCCTCCACGCCGCCCGCATACACGCTCGCGAGCCCGATGCCACTCCACAAATCCGGCAGCCGCTCCGCCGGAAATTCCGCAAGTGCATCCGCGATGGCGCGCACATTCGCGCCGCTCGCAAACCACATCGCGCGTCCGATGCCCTGATCGAATGCACGCTTTGCGTAGCCGCGCACCCGGCGCGGATGCGGCCGTCCACGAAGCACGCGCTCGGGATGAAAAAACGTCTCGTGAAATCCGTAGCCATCAACGAGCAGCCAGCGCAGCAGCGGATCAAATTGCGCGAGTGTCTTCTCCACAGCGCGAGGCACGCGAGCCATCGCCCAGCCAGCGCCGACGTGGAGCATGTAAATGTGATCGCCGGTTTCTCCGAGGAAACGCTCCCAGCCTCCTTGCTTCCAAGGCATTAGCCAATCGCGCAGAATCATACCCATCGCCGCGCCCTCGAACCAAAAGCCGTGCAGCGCACGACTGACTCCCGCCGACTGCTCACGCGAATATTTTCCACCCAACACCGCCTGAAACCCATCCATGAAAGTTTCGACGATCGACTCCAGCCGTTCCCGCGCTTGCGCCGTGGGCAGGATGCCCCCGACGGCAGGCCGCGCGATTCGCGAGCGCGCGGTCTTCAAGAGATGTTGGCAGAGGAGGCGAACGATCATAACAAATCAGTCGTGGTGTCAGGGCATACTCGTACGAGAGCAACCAGTGAATTGTATCGCAAAACGTGATTTTTTTTGCTGTAGAGGAAGCCCGTGAGGTTCGCCTCGGCAGCGTCGTTGTCGGGGGAGACGCATAATCGAAAATGAATTCTCACGGTTATAGTGATTAGTCCGTGAGTTCGCAACTGGTATTCCGCGCGCCTGTCACGTCCGGCGCATTTTTTCGGAGAGGAAGAGGCCCTTCACGCGCTCGGCGTCGATGTCGGTCGCGAAGCCGCGCGCGGGAATGTAATAGAATGCGCCGCTCTTCGGGTAGATGAGGTAGCCGGTGTCGCCCTCGACGATTTTGAAGGTGTCCTCCCACGCGACTTTGATCCCCTTCCCTTCCGCGCCGAGGATGAAGCCCTTCGTGTCGAACTGGACGGTCACTTCCTTTCCGAAAAACGGATGCTCGCCGATGACGCGCAGCCACAGCGCGCGGCTGAGTCGCGGCCACACGAGCATGAAGGCCGCGATGGCGCAGACGATCCCGCCGCTCACGAAACGCTGCTCCTTCGCCAGCAGCCACACACCGCCAGCGAGCGCGAGCCACGCGAGGAGGCGCAGCCACTTCGTCCAGCGCCGCACACCGCGATGCACGTCGTAGGCTTCGGAGAGCACTTCTTTGTCGAAGGGGAACTTCGCCTCGATCATGGCATCACCAGGAAATCGCTTGAATGCGGCGCGCGACTTCCTCCGCGTTTGCACGCGAGTTGAAGGCGCTGATGCGGAACCAGCCCTCACCCATCGCGCCGAATCCGCTGCCGGGAGTGATGACCACGTTCGCCTCGCCGAGCATTCGGTCGAACATCCGCCAGCTCGTCGTCCCCGCCGGAGTGGAGACCCAAATGTACGGCGCATTCACACCGCCAAAGACGCGCAGCCCTTTTGCCGATGCCGCTTCGCGAAGGATGCGCGCATTTCCCATGTAGTGCTCGATGAGCGCGGCGATCTGCGCCTTTCCCACCGCCGAGTAGAGCGCCTCCGCGCCGCGCTGCACGATGTAGGAAACGCCGTTGAACTTCGTCGTGTGCCGCCGCGACCACAGCGAATGCAGCGCCTTCCGTTCGCCGCCCGCCGTCGAGGCCATGAGCGTCTTCGGCACCACGATGAATGCGCAGCGCGTCCCGGTGAAGCCGCCGTTTTTCGAGAAGCTGCGAAACTCGATCGCGCACTCGCGCGCGCCGGGGATTTCGTAAATGGAACGAGGGATCGCCGGGTCGCTGATGTAAGCCTCATACGCTGCGTCGAAGAGAATCACTGATTGATGCTCTCGCGCATACGCGACCCATGCCGCGAGTTGCTCGCGCGTCGCCACCGCGCCGGTTGGGTTGTTTGGAAAACAAAGGTAGATCACATCCGCGTGCTCCTGTGGCGGCGCGACGACGAAGCCGTTCTCCGCCGTGCAATTCAAATAGATCAGCCCCGCGTACGCGCCGCTCGCATCCGCCTCGCCGGTGTGCCCGGCCATCACATTCGTATCGACGTACACCGGATAAACCGGGTCCGTGATCGCGATCCGATTTTGCGCGCCGAGGACATCAAGGACGTTCCCGCAATCGCACTTCGACCCATCGCTCACGAACACCTCATCGTCCGCGACCTCAATCCCGCGCGCGCGAAAATCATGCTCCGCAATCGCGTGTCGCAGCCATTCGTAACCCTGCTCCGGCCCGTAGCCGTGAAAGCCCTCGCGCGTCGCCATCTCGTCCACGGCCTTGTGCATCGCCGTCACCACGGCGGGCGGCAGCGGCTCCGTCACATCGCCGATGCCACAGCGGATGATGCGTAGCGCCGCGTCGGGATTCGCATCGGCAAACGCCTTCACGCGCCGCCCGATTTCAGGAAAAAGGTAGCCGGCCTTGAGCTTGAGATAGTGGTCGTTGAGGAAAGCCATTGTCGTATTTGGAAAGTGGGTGCGTTTTGTAGCCCCGCTCTCCGCGCCCCGCAAGCGCACGCATTCCCAAAACGCAAAACGCGCCAGCCCTTTCGGACTGGCGCGCTATTGCGGAGCGGGTGCTATGAAAATTTTCCCGGTGGGGCGAGCCCCTGTCTGGCGTCCGGGTCCGCCGGAAATTCGTTCTACCGCGCGGTCTTCGAGGAAACCTTGTAGGTCGTGGTTTTGGTCACGCGCTTTGCGCCGGGCGGCGGATAGTCCGCGGCGACTTGGCGCTCGGAGGTCGGGACGACACGCAGCGCGCCGCGCGCGTTGTTGCGCCAGCCGTTCGGGTCGGAGACTTCTTCGCCGCTGTTTTCGAGGCCGGTGACTTGGTCTTCCAGCCCGGTGCCGTAGCCTTGCTTGATGATCGTCGGTGTGACGAAGACGAGCAGATTGCGCTTGGTGCGATTGTTGATCCGCTCCTGGAAAAGATAACCGAGGATCGGAATGTCGCCGATGCCGGGAACTTTCGTGCGGCCCTTGCTGGATTCGTCCTGAAGCAGTCCGCCGATGGCCAGCGTGTCGCCGCTCCTAATGAGCACGTTGCTTTCGAGCGTGCGCTTGTCGATCACCGGACTTGTCACGGTCGCTCCGCCAAACTGGAACGTCGCATCGCCGACTTTGTTGCTGATCTCGGGCTTCACCAGCATCGTCACATAGTCGTCTTTGTTGATCGAAGGCGTGACGGTGAGCGTGTTGCCAAATTCCTTGTCCTGAAATCCACTGAACACGGCCTGCGCGGTCTGTTCGTTGAAGTTGAGCTGCGGCACCGGCTGGCTGCGCGTGATCTTGATTTCCGCCTTCTGATTGCTGGCCGTGACGACGCGCGGATTCGCGAGAAACTCGGAGTCCTTGTCTTCGTTGAGCAGTCGCAATGTCGCGGACATTTGCGGAACGCTGAGGATCGCGAACTGCCCCGCGAGCGCGTCGGCAAAGCCGCCGGTGGTCTGGCCGTTGAGGAAAAAGTCGTTGCCCTTGAGCTTGCCGCTCTGCTTGTCGAAAATGACGGAATCAAGAGGGCCGTCCGTCGTATTGGAGCTGCCGCCATACTTGAAAGTCTGTGGCGAGGAAGGTCCGCCAACGACGCCGCCCCAGTTGATGCCGTAAGCCTGCTGCGGATTCGCGGTCACTTCCACGAGCCGCGCCTCGATCATCACTTGCTGCGTCGGACGATCCACCGCGGAGAGAAAGAGCTTCAACTTCGCG
>JAYVRQ010000313.1:0-5670 GCA_043776145.1 Chthoniobacteraceae bacterium | reverse complement strand
CTGGACCGGGCGGAGGCGTTGCGGGCCAAGCGCCGCGCCGCCCTCGCCCAACTCGACACCCTCACCCAATCCCTCTTCCTCGACCTCTTCGGCGACCCTGTCACAAACTCGAAAGCATGGAAGCACGTTGCCATGTCCGACGCGGTTATCGGCAAATATGGAGTTAAGGCTGGCCCATTCGGGTCGTCGCTTAAAAAGGAAGATTACGCGACAAGCGGCTACCGCATTTACGGCCAAGAGCAGGTCATCGCGGGCCGTTTCGACATCGGCGATTACTACATCGGAGAACGAATGTATCAGCAGTTGAAGTCGTGCGCCGTGGCCGAGGGCGATTTGCTGGTCAGCCTGGTGGGTTCGTTCGGCAAGGTGCTTATCGTTCCGGCTGGCATTGAGCCGGGAGTCATCAACCCGCGACTGCTCAAAATCACACCGAACCAAGAATTGGTGACACCAGACTTTCTCGCCGCATTGCTCCAGCACGCGACCGTTCAAGCGGAATTCCAGCGCGTAGCGCACGGTGGGACGATGGGCATCTTGAACGCTGGTTTGTTGAAGCAGTTGAAAGTAATCCTTCCCCCCATCGAGTTGCAGCGCGAATTCGCCCGGCGGGTGACGGCGGTGGAGCGCCTGAAAACGGCGCAGCGCGCGTCGCTGGCGAAGCTGGACGCGCTCTTCGCCACCCTCCAGCACCGCGCCTTCCGCGGAGAACTATGACGCACGAATCCAACGCTCACGTCATCCCGGTGGCTCCGATTGTGAATCGGTCGGGTTTTGAGATCACTGGTCATCCGTCCATTGGCGCGCTTCGGGCGGGTTACTTTCGGCGCATCGAGACGACGATGGTGGGAGATGCGCCAAAGGATTTCCTGCGCATCTACGAATATGGGGAGACGCACAAGGCGAATCCGGCCCGCTGGCCTGCCTACATCGCGAAGGTGGGGCAGAAGTGGTATCCCAATGAGTCCATCACCGAGCATCTGCTGACGCGGATCGGGCAGCGCCTCGGTGTGCGGATGGCGGATTCGCGGCTGCTGTGGGTGCGGGGACAACTGCGCTTCCTGAGCCGCTACTTTTTGCGCCGGGATGAGAGCCTCGTGCATGGGGCGGAAATCTTCGCGGGGCACCTCGCGGATCGGACGTTTGTGGAGCAGGTGGAGGCGCAGGATCAGGCGCGGGATGTGTTCATATTTCAAGTGGTGGAGGAGTCTGTGCAGAGCCGCTTTCCCGAGCACGCGCATGGCATCATGGCGGACTTTGTGCGGCTGCTCGCATTCGATGCGCTGGTCGGAAACAATGACCGGCACTACTTCAACTGGGGCGTGATCACGCAGGTGACCGGCCACCGGGCACCGCGCTTTTCCCCGATCTACGACACGGCGCGGGCGCTGTTTTGGAATACGACGGAGGAGCGGCTGGCGGTGGTGGAAACAGCCGGCAGGCTGGAGGGCTTCCTCGACAAATATGTCAGCCAATCCATGCCCAAGACGGGATGGGACGGGCTGAGCGGGCTGAATCATTTCGCGCTGCTCGAAGTGCTGGCCGCACAGAGGCCGAAGTTTGGCGTGGTTTTGAAGGAGCTGGCGGAACCGGATGCAGCGGCAGTTTTGCGTGATTTGCTTGCGGGGGAATTCACCGGTATGTTCAGCGATTCTCGGATGAAATTCATGACGAGGGGCCTTGAAAAGAGGCAGCAGCTCTATATCAACGCAATCCAATCCACCGCTTCACATGCTTGATCTGCTCCGCAAATCTTTTGGCTGGCTGGCTGGCGTGAAGCCGCCGCCGCCGCGTCCCGTTTCTTTTTCAGTCGTCCTGGGATCGCTGCAAATCGGCACGCTGTCCTACGATGCCGGGGAGTGGGTTTTTCGCTACGACGATGCGTTTCGCGCGCAGGATCAGGTGAAGCCGATTGTGGATTTCCCGGCAGTGGGCACTGAATACCGAAGCAAAACGCTGTGGCCATTTTTCCTGCTGCGAATCCCCAGCGTCGAGCAGCCTTCGGTGAAGCAGTTCATCCATGAACAGGGGATGAATGAACTCAACGAGGTGGCGTTGCTCCGGCATTTCGGTCGTCGCTCGATCGCGAATCCATTCGAGCTGTTGGCCGCGTAACCGCGGCGCGAACCCAAACCCGTGCCTTCCAACTTCGGATTTTTGGCATCGGAATGGCCGTCGCTCTGTGAGTCTGCATCGAAGGCAGAATCGCTCGTGATGAGCGATGCGCGGGCGGCGTGTTTCTACGCCCGGCGGACATTGGAACTGGCGGTGCATTGGCTCTACAAGAACGACTCGGCGCTCAAGCTGCCGTATCAGGATCACCTCAGTGCGCTGCTGCACGAGCCGACCTTCCGTGCGGCGCTTGGCCCGGCGGTGTGGGCGAAGACGCGGGTGCTCAAGGAACTCGGCAACCAAGCCGTCCACAGCCACGCGCCAGTGCGGCAGTTCGATGCGCTGGCGGCGGTGCGCGAGCTGTTTCATTTCACGTTTTGGCTGACGCGCACCTACGCTCGCGGCGCGAAGCCGGGCGATGCGCTGGCATTTAGTCAGGAGCTTGTGCCGACGGCGGCGGCACCGACACAGACACTCGCGCAGCTCCAGCGGCTCGAAGCGCAACTCCGCGAGCGGGACGAAAAACTTTCCGCGGCACTGTCCGACAAGACAGCACTCGACGAGGAGCTAAAGCGCCTGCGCGCAGAAGTGGCGAAAGCGAAGACGGCGAATGCGGGAACAGCGGACACGCATGATTATTCCGAGGCTGAGACGCGGGATTATTTCATCGATCTGCTGCTCAAAGAAGCGGGCTGGCCGCTGGATCAAGCGCGCGACCGGGAATTCCCCGTGACCGGGATGCCGAACGAAAATGGTGAGGGCTTCGTGGACTACGTGATGTGGGGCGATGACGGCAGACCGCTCGCGATCAACGAGGCGAAGCGCACGAAGAAGAGCGCGCAGATCGGCCAGCAGCAGGCGAAACTTTACGCGGATTGTCTGGAGAAGATGTTCGGGCGGCGTCCGGTGATTTTTTACAGCAACGGCTACGAGCACTGGATTTGGGACGATGCCGGCTACCCGCCGCGGCAGGTGCAGGGCTTTTACAAAAAGGACGAACTGGAACTGATGATCCAGCGCCGAGAGAGCCGCAGGAAACTGGCGGATGCGGAGATCAACGGGAAGATCGTGGAGCGGTATTACCAGACCCGCGCCATCCGCCGGATCGGCGAGTCCTTTGAAAAGGACTGCGACCGCAAGGCACTCGTCGTCATGGCGACCGGTGCCGGCAAGACGCGCACAGTGATCGCGCTGTGCGACCTGCTGATGCGCTGCAATTGGGTGAAGCGCGTGCTTTTCCTCGCGGATCGGGTGGCGCTCGTGAAGCAGGCCGTCGGCGAATTCAAAAAGCATCTGCCGGATTCCGCGCCGGTGAATCTCGTGACCGAGAAGGTCAGGGATGGACGCGTCTTCGTCTCCACATATCCGACGATGATGGGCCTGATTGACGAAGCGAAGAACGGGCAGCGGCTCTTCGGCGTGGGGCACTATGACCTGATCATCGTGGATGAGGCGCACCGTTCGGTTTATCAGAAGTATCGGGCGATTTTTCAATACTTCGACTCGCTGCTCGTGGGGCTCACGGCGACGCCGAAGGACGAGATTGATTTCAACACCTACGGTCTTTTCGATCTGGAGCGAGGCGTGCCGACCGATGCCTACCCGCTCGAAGAGGCGGTAAACGACAAATACCTCGTGCCGCCGCAGGCTGTGTCCGTGCCGCTGAAATTCCAGCGCGAGGGCATCAAATACGACGATCTGTCCGAGGATGAGAAAGAGCAGTGGGATGCGGCGGAGTGGACTGAGGACGGCGACGTGCCGGACCGCGTGGAAGCCGAGGCGGTGAACAAGTGGCTGTTCAACAAGGACACCGTGGACAAGGCACTGGAGCACCTCATGACGCGCGGGCAGAAAGTGGCGGGTGGCGACCGACTCGGGAAGACGATCATCTTCGCGAAGAACCAGGATCACGCGGAGTTCATCGCTCAGCGGTTCGATGCGAATTACCCGCACTACAAAGGGCAGTTCGCACGGGTGATCCATTGCGGGCTGCCTTACGCACAAAGCTTGATCGACGACTTTTCCAATCCGGCGAAAGCACCACACATCGCGATCTCCGTGGACATGCTCGACACCGGTATCGACGTGCCGGAAGCGGTGAATCTCGTGTTCTTCAAGCCGGTGCGCTCGAAGACAAAATTCTGGCAAATGATCGGACGTGGCACGCGGCTCTGCCCGGACTTGTTCGGGCCAGGGCAGGACAAGAAATTCTTCTACATCTTCGACTACTGCCAGAACTTGGAATTCTTCAGCCAGAACCCGGCGACGACAGAGGGTTCACTCGGTGCCGCGCTCGGCAAACGCCTTTTCACTGCACGGCTGGAGCTGATTTCGGCGCTCGACGCGCAGCAGGGTGACTTGCTCACGACTCGCGAGGGTGTGGAGGCTCTCGGTGAGCTGCGCAAGGAAACGGCGGCGCTCCTGCGCGGAGAGGTCGAGGCGATGAACTTCGACAACTTTATCGTGCGACCGCAGCGGCGTCTCGTGGAAAAATATGCGGCGGCGGATGCGTGGACTGCGCTTTCACCAGAGTCTTTGGTCGAACTCTCCCGCCATGTGGCCGGCCTGCCATCGGAGGTCGAAACCGACGATGAGGAAGCGAAGCGGTTCGATTTGCTCCTGCTTAACCTCCAGCTTGCGCGCCTGCGTTCGGAGCCGGGGTTTGTACGGCTTCGGGATCAGGTGAAGGCCATCGCGGGACTGCTCGAAGAAAAGGCGAGCATCCCGATGGTGCGCGATCAGTTGGAACTCATCCTCGCCATTCAGGACGACGAGTGGTGGCAGGACGTGAGCATCCCGATGCTCGAACAGGTGCGGAAGCGGCTGCGCCTGCTCGTGAAGCTCATCGAGAAAAAGGAGCGGAAGGTGATCTACACGGATTTTGAAGACGAGATGGGTGAGGAGAAACCCATCGCGCTTCCGAGTTTCACCGCACCGGACAGCTACGAGCGGTTCCGCGCCAAAGCCCGGCACTTTCTCAAGGCACACGAGGATCACCTGACGATCCACAAGCTGCGCACGAACGAGACGCTCACTCAGACTGACCTCGCAGAGCTGGAGAGGATGCTCGCCGAGAGCGGCATCGGCACTTCCGCGGACCTGGAGAAGGCAAAGACTGAGAGCAACGGGCTGGGCCTGTTCGTGCGCTCGCTGGTCGGCATGGACCGGCAGGCGGCAAAGAACGCGCTCGGTTCATTCATCACCGCCGGGAATCTGCGCGCGAACCAGATCCAGTTCCTCGACGAGATCGTGAATCACCTGACCGAACACGGCTGCATGGAAGCCGCCCGGCTATACGAGTCACCCTACACCGACTTCAATCCGCAGGGCGTGGACGGCGTGTTCAACACGGCGCAGGTGGGCGAGTTGATCGCGATCCTCGGCGATGTCCGCAAGCGAGCAACGGCATAGGATCGTGCCATCAAAGGAATCGTGTGAGCAACCCGCGACTGAGCTGCGGATTCATACCAACTTCGCGAAACAAAGCGACATTGCGTAAAAACCGTGGTAACATCCAAGCATGCCCGGAACCGTATTAAAGTTGGGCAGCCCGGAAGTGGC
>JAYVRQ010000312.1:0-1774 GCA_043776145.1 Chthoniobacteraceae bacterium | reverse complement strand
TTGCGCCGTGGCGGGAAATGGGTAGTCGGATGTCTGCGAAATAAAGACGACCGCGCCGATGCTTTCGCGTTCCCAACCCATCCCGTCCATCAGCCTTTCCGCCGAAGCCTGACATAAGTCCGAGCAGCAAAGCGCCTGCGGCGCCCATCGACGGAAGCGAATGCCCGTGTATTTGATAATCTTCTCGCGCTGCTCCTCGGACAGAACGGCATAGTCCGAATTGGAGACGATCTCCTTCGGCACCGCAGACGCGATTCCGGCGATTCGTGCGCGACGCAGTGCAGCCAGAGCCATGCTTAAGCGGCGGATGCGAGTTTCTTCGACATGGCCAGGTCGTAAATCTGACGCAGCGTGTCGCAGGTCTTGAGTTCCATGCCTCCGACCTGCACGTCGCATTCGCAGTCGATCATCGCGAGCAGGCAAAGCAGTGCGAGCGAGTCCCATTGCGCGAGGTTGTGATACCTCGTTTCGGGAGTGAGCGAATTAGGGGCGATGCCTTCGATGGCGTTTTCAAAATGGCGGACGAATTGATCAGCTTGCATGGGATTAAGTGAGTTGGGTTGTGGGTTCAGGTTTTGCGGCGAGGGCCGCGCGATAGGCTTGGTGAAAGGCGCAAATGCGTTCCTCTTCGTCGCTCAGCACGCCGGAGCCGTGCGCGAAACCAATGCTGCGCTGCACCTGCTCGCAGATGCCCGCGTCTTCGAGGAAGATGTCGCGGACAAACTCGGCGGCGGAGGCGTAAAACTGCTTCTTGAGCGCGGCTTCCATCTTCGTGAGTTCGCCGAGGCCGTTGGTGGCGAAGAGAAAGCTGGTCAGTTCCGTGGTGCGCTCGTCGATGGGCAGGATGCGCTGGATGCTAAAAGATTCACCGCGAGTCGAGGCGATAACGAAGTTTGGGAAGAAGTAAAAGTGACGGTAGCCCGCGAGCTTCTGCGGGCGGTTGGCGAGGAACTTGTAAGTGCGGTCCATACGATCAGACACTTCGGCGTTCAGCGGAGAAAAGACTGCGGAGTTTTGACCGGAAAAGGTGAAGCGGCTGGAGGCTGCCTCTTTGGATGGGTTTGTCGAAAGCCCTGGCATGGATAGCTTGCCGATCGTGTTCGGGTGGACGCAATCGACGTGGTAGCCTTCCAGCGTGTTTTCCACGACGAGCTTCCAGTTCGCTTTCACGACATGCACGGTGTTTTCCACCAACTCGCCACAAGCCGATGCGAGCTGGGTAAGTGGTTCCATGAAGTCGCCGAACTGCTGCTGCAGATCGTCGTCCGCCAGCGTCTCGTCAGCGTGTTCCTTCCGAATGAAAATGAGCGGGCCGACGCTGCGGAGATGCCAGCGGCTCAGGCGGTAGTCACAGAGCGTGGCGGGAGTAACTTCGGCGATGAGTGGCTTTCTGGGAATGGCGTAGGGCAGCCCGGCTTCATTGTAGATCCAGCCGTGATACGGGCACTTGAGTTCGCGATTGCCGCATGGGTTCACCTGGAGCCGCGCGAAGCGATGGGAGCACACGTTATTAAACGCCCGGATTTCACCGTCGAAATTTTGCAGCACCACGGATAGACCGCCTACTTCAATGCAGCGGAAGTCGCCATCTTTCTGTAAGCCATAAGTCGCACAGGCAAATATCCACTGACGCAGAAACACCCGCTCCAACTCCGCCTTGAGGGAGTCGGTGTTCGTGTAGTCGCGTGGCTCGATGAGCGGCTTCATTCGTTAAAAGGCAAAGCAGATGGTGTCGAAGCGCACTTGGTTGCAGTGGCGGAGGCCGATCTGGTAG
>JAYVRQ010000311.1:0-5673 GCA_043776145.1 Chthoniobacteraceae bacterium | reverse complement strand
TATCGGCGAGAGTGCTCTCCATCTCCGCGAGCTTCAGATGGAGATCATCCCGATGCCCGGAGAGTGCGCCATGTTCCTCGGTCGCGAGTCGGCGCGCTTCAATGAGGCTGTGCTCCGTCCCGGTGAGCCGGTGCTGCAAGTCGTCCTTCGCAGCCAAGAGCGCGGCGTGCTCCTCGGCGGCATTGCGCAATGCCTCACCAAGCGTGTGCTCGGTCTGCGCAAGCTTCTCCCCGAGCGCGTCCCGCTCCGCGGTGAGCGCGGCGCGTTCCTCCGCCGAAGTTTTTCGCACCTCGGCCAAAGTCCTCTCTGTCTCGATCAGCCGCGTCTCGATCTCACCCTTCGCCGCGGTCAGCACGGCATGCTCCCTATCCGTCGTGAAACGCGTATCGGCGAGCGTGTGCTCGGTGGTGAGCAGGCGCTGTTCGAGGTCCGCTTTTTCCGCCTCCAGGCGTGTGACCTCGGCGCGCGACGCGGCATTCAGTTCGTTCAGCGACTCCTCGTGCTCGGCGAGCCGGCGCTGCAGCCCAGCCTTGAGCACCGCGAAATTTTCCTGATCCTCCGCAGACTTGCGCTGCGACTCGGCGAGCGATTGCGAAAGCGCCGCCTTCTCCGCCTCCAGCGACTCCCGCATGTGCCCGGACTCGAGATGAAGATCCGCGTGCGCCTGCTCGGAATGCCGCAAGCGTTCCTCCAGTGCAGCCTTCTCGGCAGAAAGTGTGTCGTGCCTTTCGGTCGCCGAAATCTGGTGTTCCGAGAGCGCCCTTTCGGTGTCCGAGAGACGCTGCTCGAGTTCCGCCTTCGCGTGGCTCAGCGACTCCACTTCCTCAGTCGCGGCGCGTCTCGTTTCGAGGAGCGTCTGGACGGTCTCGGTGAGCTTCGCCTGCAATTCATCCCGCGTGGCGGAAAGTGCCGCATGTTCCTCGGCGGAAAGTCGCTGCGTCTCGGCGAGCTGTCGCTCAGTCTCCGCGAGGCGGCGCTCCACGTCGGCCTTTTCCGCAGACACAGCGCCATGCGTGGCCTCAGCGGTGCGCCGCGTTTCGTCCAGCGTCTGCGTGATCGAGGTCAGATGCCCGTGAAGCTCGTCGTGCTTTGCGGTGAGCGCGGCATATTCGTCGGCGGAATGTTTGCGCGTCTCGTTGAGCAGATTCTCAGTTTCTGCGAGGCGACGTGCGAGGTCCGCCTTTTCCGCCGACACGGCACCGTGCGCGTCCGCCGCGGCGCTGCGCGTTTCCTCCAGCGTATGCGTGACCGAGTGCAGGTTCCCGTGCAGCTCGTCGTGCTTCGCGAGAAGCGCCGCGTGCCCGGCAGCCGCGGCGCGTTGTGCCTCGGCCATGATGTTCGCGAGATCCGCCAGGCGATGTTCGAGTCCCGCCTTCGTCGCGTCAGCGGCGTGCCGCTCTTCTTCGAGGAGGCGATTCGCTTCGAGGAGACGCATCTCCAACTCCTCCTTGCTCTCTTGAAACCGCGCACGCTCCTCACCTGCGGCACGGATGGCATCCGCCCGCGCGGCTTCCACCTCGGCGAGCTTGCGCCCGAGATCGTCGCGGACTTGTGTGAGTGCGAAATTTTCCTGATCCGAAGCGCGCTTCGTCTCCTCCAGCGATGCGAGCGTGGTCGCGAGACGACCGTGGATTTCGTTCCGTTCCGCGGAAAGCGCCGTGTGTTTTTCATGCCCATCATCGCGCGTCTCCTCGAAGACGAGCTGCAGCTCTGCGAGTTGGCGTTCGAGATCCGCCCGCACCTCTTCCTGTGCGTGATGATCCGCCTCCGCAGCCTTTTTCGCCTCCGCAGTCGAGCGCTCCCCCGCCGCGAGTCGCTGTTGCAAATCCTCCGAGACGGCACGCAGCGCCGACTCCTGCTCGCCAGCCCTGCGCGCGGCCTCGCTCATCGTCTTCTGAAGCTCCGCGAAACGCCGTTCGATCTCCGCCTTTTCCTGCAAAAGCGCGGCCCGCTCCTGATTCGCGGATCGCGTGGCCTCGGAAAGTGTCTGCTCGCTGGATGCAATCTTCCCGTACGCGGCGGCGAGTTCCTTGCGGGCCTTTTCGAGTTCAGCGGCAAAGCTCTCCTTCGACTGCTCGTGCTTCACTTGCAGCGCGGCCAGCTTTTCAGCGTGCGCGGCCTGCTCCGCTGCGAGCTGCGATTCGAGCTGCTGGCGGCGGCTGTCCACCTCGGTGAGCCTGCCGGTGGTCTGCGCGATCTCGGCGACGAGCGACTCACGCGTGTGGTCCAGCGAACCGGCCAGGTGCTCGTGGTGCGAACGCGCCTCCGCGAGCTGCGCGCTGATGGCGGCCATCTCGTTTCGCGCGGCGTCGCGCTCCGTGGTCAGGGTGTTCAGATCCTGCTTCGCCTTTTTCTCCAGATCGGCGAGCACGATGGCGACGCGCTGCATTTCCGTCTCCGCCTCGTCGCGTTCACGGCTGATATTTTCGACCGTGCCATGAAGTTTCGCAAGTTCGCCCTGCACCTGTCCCATTTGCTGCTGCAGCCGCTCCGCTTCGTTGCGCTCCTCGGAAAGGCCGGTAAGTGCGTTCTGGCGCTCGGCACGCATCGCAGCGAGATCCGCCTCGGCCTGCTGCTTCGCGACGGCCGCCTTTTTCTCGGCATCCCGCGCGGTGGCGAGCTGAGTGCGGAGCTGCTCTAGCTCCGTCTGCAGCACCGGATCGGCGAGCAGTCCCTGCGCGCCGGGCGCGAGGCGGGCGTGCTGCTTTTTCAAATCCTTGAATGCGCGCTCGGTCTCAGCGAGCTGTTTCGCGATGGTCTCGCGCGCATTGAGCGCTGCCGCGTGCTCGGCCTGGATTTTCGCCGCGATTTCCTCGCGTCCCGTTATCTCGCTGTGCAGGCGAAAATTGACCGTCTCCGTCTCCTTGCGCAGGCGATCGCGCTCGACGATGAGGGCATTGATCTGCCCCTCGAGCGACGCACCCTGCTCGCGCAGCCTGCCGGTGAACTGCTGCCGCTCCTGAAGCGTCGCCTCGCGCTCGCGGCGGAATCGCGCCTGCTCCTCGGCCTGCTGCGCCTTGAGGGTCTCGAGCTGCTTGGCCAGCACAGAAACATCGCTGCCTGCGGCACCACGGCTTTCGATCGCGGCCTGAAGCTGGCGGATCTCTGCGTCCTTCGCCCGCGCGATCTCCTCGAGTGAAGCGACGCGCGCAGCGGATTCCGCGAGACGCTTTTCGGCGTCGGCTCGTTCCTGCTCCCGTTCGCGCGCATGGCGGGCCTCGACCTCAGTCTTTTCCTGAACCAACTGCGTGGCCTTCTCCTTTTCCAAACGGGCCGTGTCGCGCTCCTGCACGAGCACCTTGAGACGATCCCGATACGTCGCGATCTCCGATTCCAGGCGCTCCATCGTCTGCGTGTGATGCAGCGCGGGATCGGCGACGCCCGCAAGGCGGACTTCGAGTTCCGCCGCGCGCAAGCGGGCAGCCTCGAGATCGGCGTTGACGCATTTATTGTGCGCCTGAAGGGCGTCCACCTCGGTCTGAAGATCCTTCAGCGACTTGCGCATCTCGACCTCACGCTGCTTCACGCCCAGCTCGACCTCTTTCCGCATTTCCTGCTTCGCAGTCTCCATGTAGGACGCCGTCTCCACCTGCAGCTTGTCGGCATTTGCGAGAAATTTTTCCGCCTTCGAGCGCGCGTCTTTCTCCCTCGCAAGTTCCAGCGCGGACTCCTTCTGCGCCTGCTCCATGGACTTGATGCGCCGGTTCAGCTCATCCACCATCCTTTCCGAATCCCGCTTGCTCCGGGCTCCTGCGGGAACGGACGATCCGGCGGCGTCTGCGGGGCGCGAGACGTTTCCAAATTTTGCGATTTCGGCCTTCAGGCGTTCGATTTCCTTGTGCTTCGCATCCAGCTCCTCGCGCATTTTGTCGCGCTCCTTGTTCGCACGACCGGCAAGATCCGCACGGATGGAGACTGCCGTGTTGCCTTCCGCGACCTGATTCATCGCGTGCTCCATGTCCCGGCGAAGCTTCTCGACTTCGGCGACCGATTTCTCGTGAGCCTCGGCAAGCGACTTGCGCTGCTTTTCCAAATCCACGATCTGCCGCTCATAGTCGCCGCGGAGCACCGCGACACTACGCTGCACTTCGACCGGAAGATCGGCGAGCTGAAGGTCCACTTTCGAGGCGGCTGCGGCATCCGCCGGCGAAGGTGCCGGAGCGGGCGCAGGGGTTTCTTTTGCAAGACGAAGCGGTGCCCCCGCTGGCTTCCCTGCCTCCGCAGCGGGAGCTGGCGACGCGCCTGCTGCCGGCATTTTCGACGGGAGCTGAGGGGGACGATCCACCGGCTTTTCAGCGCCGGTGCGCGTGAACCACGTCCCACCCAGCGTGCCACCGCGGCCTGGTAGGACACGATTCGTCGGCGTTGACTTGGGCGCAGCCGGTACACCGGATACAGGTTTTGCGGCAGGCTTTTTTGCCTTGAGCCTTTCGGCGAGCGGCGACGTGGCCGCAGGACTTCCCTCGGCTGCGGCACCTTCCTTGGAACTCGCGAGAAGTTTCTGGATTTTCTGCCACGGGAAACGGATTTCCACGTTGTCCGCCTCGATCACCTCGGCACGGAAAATCTGCGGCACCCGCCGGTAAATCTCGGCAAGATTCACCATAGTCTGGCCCTGCTCGATGCGCCGCGAAAGACCGGCGGTGTCGAAGCGCAGCTCCGCCTTCAAATCATGGGGGCCGGGCAGGAGAACCTGCGCAGGGATGCGATGGAGAAAATCACCCAGTTCCAGCCGGACATCCTCGGGCTCAGGCGGCGCTGGCGGTGGCGCTGCAGGCGGCGGCGACGGAGCCTTTTCAGCGCCGGGAGTCCCGGATGCCTTCCCTTTTTCCTCCCGAGACTCGGGCATGGAGGTATCGTCCTGTTTTTGCTTTCGCTTGAAACGGTCTAGGAAACTCATGCGTTGGGTTGGGCTTTACGCATCTTGGCTGTGGGACGAGTCGCATAGCTGGTTTCGCGCCCGCTGTCGCGCAAAACATTCCCCCTCTTCGCAGCGCCGCGCGCCTTGGGCGGGGCCTGCACGTAACCGGCACATTCTGCCGCCAACCGCTGCGACAATGTGACGGTGACAATCGAATCGCTGCCGTCATACGTGATGCCATGAACCTGAGCCTCGCGGTGCAGGCGGGCGAGCAGGCCGGATTCGCTCGCGGGGATCCTCAGCTCGCGGGTGATGTTGCCGGGCGAGGCATGTTCGGTCATCTTTTCCAGCAACGCCGGGATTCCTTCGCCAGTCTGGACGGAGATGAAAAGCGCGTCCGGAAAATGAGTGCGCAGCCGGTGCAGCACCGCCGGGTCGGCGACCTTGTCCACCTTGTTGAAGACAATGATCGTCGGGCGGTCTCCAGCGCCAAGTTCCCTCAGTACATCAAGCGTGGTCTGGTGAAATTCCAGCACCTCCGGCGCGCTCGCATCCAGCAGATGCACGAGAAAATCCGCCTGCACGGCCTCTTCCAGCGTGGCCTTGAATGCCTCGACGAGCCGGTGCGGCAGCTTGCGCACAAAGCCCACGGTATCGGTCAGCAGCAGCGGCTGATGCGAGGGCAGCGAGACCTTGCGCGTCGTCGTGTCGAGCGTGGCAAAAAGCTTGTCCTCCACGAGCACCTCCGCGCCGGTGAGACGCCGGAGCAGCGAGGATTTCCCCGAATTCGTGTAGCCGACGATGGCGCAATT
>JAYVRQ010000310.1:0-5678 GCA_043776145.1 Chthoniobacteraceae bacterium | reverse complement strand
GCTGAATGTGGACCCGACTTTCGACACGCGGCTGAAGGCCACGTATGCCGCCGCGATGAAGGCCGGATTGTGGAAAGGCAAATACGCTTCGGTGAACCACTACGAGTATTTCGCCGAGGGCGTGCAGTCGTGGTTCGACAACAACCGCGTGAACGACCACGACCACAACCACGTTCATCTGCGCTCGCAGTTGATCGAGTATGATCCCGGCCTCGCCGCGATGTGCCGCGAAGTCTTCGGCGACACCGAGCTGAAATACACGAAGCCCACAACGCGTCTCACCGGTCACATGGCCGGATACGATCCGGCGAAGGTGCCGACCTTTGCGTGGCCTGCACGGCTCGCGGCGGCGAAAAAGGAAATCAAAGAAGCGGCGGAGGCACGCGACAAAAAGGCAAACAACGCGAAGGGCTCCATCGAACGCGAGGTGCGCGATGTCTCGGGATGGAAGGTTCACATCAACAAGTCGCTTCTCGCTTCCCAGCGAGCCGAGACAGATCACGCGCTGGAGCTGCTGAAGAAGATGCTCGACGAGATCATCCGTGTCGTGCCGAAGGCTGCGGTCGTCGAGGTGCAGAAAGTGCCGCTCTATTTTTCACCGCCGTATCCCGGCAAGCGCGGCGGCGCGGAGTTTCATCCCGATGCCGGATGGCTGCGCGACGATGGACGCGATCCCATCATGGCGAAGGGCGTGGAGTTTTCCGGGGTCGCGGACTTCGAGCAGGAGATGAATCGCATGCCGAACTTCGCGCTGCACGAGCTGGCGCACGCGTTTCACAACCGCGTCGTGAAGGGCAGCTTCGAGAATGCCGAAATCCGCGCCGCCTATGAACATGCGAAGGCATCTGGAAAATACGAGAAGGTCGAGCGCTGGCACGGCAACGGCAAGCCGAACACCTTTGAACGCGCCTACGCGATGACCGACCCGATGGAATACTTTGCTGAGAACAGCGAGGCGTTCTTTGGCCGCAATGACTTCTTTCCGTTCACGCGCGAGGAGCTGAAGAAGCACGACCCGCAAATGTTCGCACTGGTCGCGAAGCTGTGGGGCGTGAAGGCAGAGTCCGGCGACTCGAAGCAACAGACCGCCCCCGCCGCGGGCGACGGCCAAGCGGCGACGCCCGTGCGGAAGCCGAACATTCTTTTCATCCTCGCGGACGACCTAGGCTACGGCGATGTCGGTTGCTACAATGCGGAGTCGAAGGTTCCCACGCCCAAAATTGATCGGCTGGCACGCGAAGGGATGCGATTCACGGACGCGCATTCGCCGTCCACGGTCTGCACGCCGAGCCGCTACAGTTTGCTGACCGGCCAGATGGCCTTTCGTATCAACTATCGCAGTGTGTTCGAAGGCGTGGGCGGGCCTTGCCTGATCAAGGAGGATCAACTGACGCTGCCGCAGATGCTCCGCAATCAGGGCTATGCCACGGCGATGACGGGCAAGTGGCATGTCGGCCTGAGTTTCTTCGACAAAGATGGGCAGCGCATCACGAAGGGCGGCGTCGAAGGTGTGAAGATGATTGATTACTCGCGCGCCATTCCGGATGCGCCGATTCATCGCGGCTTCGACCGGTTCTTCGGCACCGCGTGCTGTCCGGGCACGGACTACCTCTACGCTTTCATCGCCGGTGATCGCATTCCGGTGCCGCCCACCGGGATGCTCGATAAGTCGAAACTGCCCAAGCATCCCTATGCCTTCGACAACCGCCCCGGCATGATCGCGCCGGACTTTCACCTCGAAGAAGTGGACATGGTCTTCTTGAAAAAGAGCACGGAGTTTCTTGAACAACACGCGAAGAGCCAGCCGGAGAAACCATTTTTCCTGCTGCACAGCACGCAGGCGGTGCATCTGCCCTCGTTTGCGTCGAAGCAATTTCAGGGCAGCACGAAGGCGGGGCCGCACGGAGATTTCATTCATGAGTTCGACTCCATCGTCGGTGAGCTGATGAAAACGCTGGAGCGTCTCGGGATGGCGGACAACACGGTGGTCATGCTCTCCAGCGACAACGGGCCGGAAACTACCAGCGTCGTCCACATGCGCGCTGACTACGGTCACGACGGCGCACGTCCCTGGCGCGGAGTGAAACGCGACCAGTGGGAAGGCGGACATCGTGTGCCTTTCATCGTGCGCTGGCCGGGAAAAATCGAAGCTGGAAGCACGAGCGACCAGACGGTCTGCCTCACCGATGTCATGGCGACTTGCGCGGCGATGACCGGTGCCACGCTGCCGGCAAATGCCGCCGAGGACAGCTTCGATCTTCTGCCCGTCCTGCTCAGGAAAGAAAATGGTGTGCAAGCCAGACCATACACCTTGCACCAGACGATCAGCCTCGCGCTCGCCATCCGCAGGGGCCCCTGGAAATACCTCGATCACCGTGGTTCCGGCGGGAACAACTACGATAAGGGAGAACTGAAATCTTTTGCCCTGCCCGACACCGCGCCCGATGCGCCGGGCCAGCTTTACAACCTCGAAAGCGATCCGGGAGAGAAGGTGAATCTCTATTTCAAACATCCGGAGATCGTGCGCGAATTGAAGGCGCTTCTCGAGGCCAGCAAGGCCGGCGGACGCAGCGTGTCGAGAGCATCTTTGCCTTGAGACGCCCGAGCATTCTCATCCTGCCGGCCGTTCCGCGTCTCATACGGGTGATTGCCACCTAGCGACGTGAAGACCGAGCGGACGCTGTCCTCGAACGGCGGAAAGGAAAGCAGCACGGTTCACCAAAAAGCATGGCTGCTCCTTGTGGCGCGGCTAAAACTCTCCTTTACGCAGCCGTCTTCGCATGGGAAATGAATATCCGAGCAAGATATTCATTTCTTCATGAACAGCCTCCTCGCCACTAGGAAAGACTCCAAGCGCATCCGCATCCTCCGAGCTGCGAAGCGTCGCTTTGGACGTTTTGGCATCAAGGCGACGACGATGCAGGACATCGCCGGCGAGGCGGATATCGCTGTGGGGACGATTTATCAGTTTTTTTCGGACAAGGATGCACTCGTCCTCGCGTGGGTGGACGAGCATCGGCAGCTCCTGCATACGCAGCTCGAAGGCACTCTTCGGAAGCCGTTGGCAGCCGATGAGAAACTGCGCCAGTTTCTTCGTATCCGGTTCCGCACGGTCGAGGCGATTCGTGAGGAGCCTGCCATTGCAGAATTGACCCGCGCCGTGGTGCGCCTCACCCCGCAGTCCATCACGGAGATGACGCAGACCGTGCTGGTCTATCTGGAAACCATCCTCAGGGAAGGGCGCCGCACCGGTCGCCTGCCATCGGCGGAGCCGAAAAAAGACGCGGGAATTCTCTTCCATGCACTGTCCGGATTTTTCGCGGGAACGCCGGATCGGGTGCAAGCCCCACCCACCGAGGAAAACATGCTCCGCGTCGTCAATTGGTTCATTTCCAAATGGAAGCTACCCCGCCCGAAATCCCAGTCCTGACACCGCCTGCTGTCGCACGGTTCACGGAGCCGGGTCGCACGCCGCTGTTTGTCGCACGCGGATTGACGAAGGTCTATCCGAGTGGCGAAACGGAAATCCGCGCGCTCGATGGTGTGAACCTCGATCTCTATCCGGGGGAATTGATCGTCCTGCTCGGCGCATCGGGCAGCGGCAAATCCACGCTGCTCAATATCCTCGGCGGACTCGATGTGCCGACTGATGGCACGCTGACGTATCGCGATCTCGATCTGGCCGGGGCCGATGAGAATGAACTCACACGCTTCCGTCGCGATTCGGTCGGCTTCATCTTTCAATTCTACAACCTGATCCCCAGCCTCACGGCACGGGAGAATGTCGCGCTGATCACCGAGATTTCCCGCGATCCGATGACCTCGGAAGAGGCGCTCATTCTGGTGGAACTCGATGACCGGATGGATCATTTCCCATCGCAGATGTCCGGCGGCCAGCAGCAGCGCGTGGCCATCGCACGAGCGATCGCAAAGCGTCCCGAGGTGCTGCTATGCGACGAGCCGACCGGTGCGCTCGACGTGAAGACGGGTATCACCGTGCTGGAGGCGATCGAAAAGGTGAACCTTGATCTCGGCACGCTCACCGTCCTCATCACGCATAACGCGGTCATCGCCGACATGGCCGACCGCGTCATTCATCTTTCCGACGGGCACATCGTGGACATCCAGGAAAACAAATCGCGGCGGCCCGTCCGCTCGCTGGCTTGGTAAGCGCGCATGATGACCGCACTCGATCTCAAGCTCTTCCGGGACATCGGAAAAATGAAAGGCCAGATGATTGCGGTGAGCGTCGTCATGGCCTGCGGGCTGGCGATGATGATCATGTCGCGCAGCCTCATCCTCTCACTCGAATCAACGCGCGATGCCTACTATGAGGGGAATCGTTTTGCGGAGGTGTTCTGCGGGGTAAAGCGTACGCCGAATGCGCTGCGTCCGCGGCTTGCGGAAATCGCGGGTGTCGCCGCGGTGGACACGCGCGTGACCGGATCGGCAAAGCTCGACATCCCCGGCCTCGCCGAACCCGCCGACGCGACCGTCATCTCACTGCCGGACGATCGCCCGCAGCAACTCAACCTGCTTTACCTGCGTCGCGGTCGTCTTCCGGAGGTCGGTCGGTCGGATGAAATAGTCATTGGAGAGGCGTTCGCCCTCGCCCACGGTTTCGAGCTTGGTAACCAAATTGAAGCCACGATCTACGGTGCGCGCCAGCGGCTAAAAATCGTGGGCATCGCTCTGTCGCCAGAGTATGTCTTCGAGGCGCGGCCCGGCGAGACACTGCCGGACAACAAGCGTTTCGGCATTTTCTGGATGAACGAGCGCGACCTCGCGAATGCCTTTCAACTCAACGGTGCGTTCAACAACGTGCTCGTGGATGTCGCGCCCGGTGGTGACCCGGCGGGCGTGATGGCCGAACTCGATCGCGTGCTTGCGCCCTATGGCGGACTTATCGCCTATGGCCGTCGCGATCATCCTTCCGCAACACGGCTCGATGATGAACTGCGCGTCCTGCACGCGCTTTCGTTCGCGTTCCCCGCCGTCTTCCTGAGCATCGCGGCGTTCATGTCGAGCGCTGTTCTCACGCGGCTCATCCGTCTGCAGCGCGAGCAGATCGCGCAGCTTAAGGCCTTCGGATATTCCTCGTTTCAGGTGGGCATTCATTACCTTAAATTCGCTATCGTCATCGTCGTGCTCGCGACGATCGTGGGCGGCGCTGCCGGCATGCTTCTCGGCAGTGGAGTGGTGCAGGTCTATCACCGTTTCTTCAAATTCCCCGAGCTTCGTTTTCATCCGAACTGGCCGATGTTTGGCATTGCCTTCACGGTCAGCGCGGGCGCCGCGTTCCTCGGTGTGATCGGTGCCGTGCTGCAGGCGGTGAGGCTCCCGCCGGCGGAAGCGATGCGCCCGGAACCGCCTGCGGAATTCAGGCCGTCGGTATTGGAAAAAATCGGCTTTTCACAGCTCGTGAGCACGACCTTCCGCATGGCGCTGCGGAATCTTGAGCGTAGGCCATGGCAGGCTTTCTTCACCGCGTTCGGCCTCGCGCTGGCCACTGGAATTCCGATCGTGCCCGGTGCGATGGGCGATGGAATCAACTACCTGCTCTCGGTCCAGTGGGACGTTGCCCAGCGGCAGAATGTGACTGTGAATCTCATCGAGCCCGGCTCCGCGACCACGCTCAATGAGATCCGCGCTTTGCCCGGCGTGATGACTGCGGAGCC
>JAYVRQ010000309.1:0-5682 GCA_043776145.1 Chthoniobacteraceae bacterium | reverse complement strand
CACCTCTTCTGGGGTGACGCGGGCACTGCGGTCATCAATCAGGAGGGCGGTGCGATCAACGCTCATGGCTGGAGCGCCATCGGGCGTGAGCGCGGAGGTAATTCGACCTATAACCTCGGTGTCCTTGGCGGAGGCGGTGTCATGACCGTTGGCGGCCTCGGCGGAAATGAGTTGTATGTCGGTCGCCAAAGCCACGGCACTATCACCATGGGGCCGGGCACTTCGATCACGGTCGCCGGGGCGATGAACCTCGCCCAGGAAAACTCACCGACCACCCCATCCACCGGCACCGTCATTAACGATGGCGGCGCGCTCCGTGTGGCAAACTCGGGTGGTGGAGAATTCAACGTGGGCCGCAATGGTGGGCCCGGCAACGTCGCCGTTTACACGCAAACTGCCGGATCACTCTTTGCCGGCCAAGCCAATAATGAAGGCGTTTGGGTCGGTCGTGACAGCACGCAAGGCACCTTAAATCTTTTCGGTGGCACCGCTGACTTCGCCGGCGGCTTAAATATCGGTGCCGGCAGCGGTGGTTCGGTCGGCACAGTCAATGTGACCAATGCGGGAACCGTCATGACCGTCAATGGCTGGACGACGATGGGCCGCGACACCGGCGGTTCTGCCACGACATCGACTGTGAACGTCACCAACAATGGATTATTGCAGCATCTCTCGAGCGGAGGCGGCGACTTCCTCATTGGCTGGCAGAATGGCAGTACCGCAACGGTCAACGTCAATACAGGTGGTGACATCATTCACAACTGGTGGTTCCGGGCAGGGATTGATCCCGGCTCCAAGGGCGACGTGATCGTCGATGGTGTCGGTTCCACGATCAGTCGCGACACGGGCCGCACCTACATTGGCGAGCGCGGCATTGGCACGCTCACGATCAAGAATGGTGCCACCTTCATACAGACCAACAGCGACCAGTTTAACGTGGGTGGAAACGACAACAGTGCAAACGGTGACGGCGATGGGACAATCACCGTGACGAATGCGGGATCGAAGCTGCAAACCAACAACTTTCTCCGCGTGGGCTTCGGCAACACGGGGGCAGCTGACCCTGCGGTCGGCAGGCTCAATGTCTCCGACAACGCCACGGTGATTGTCAACGGCTGGTTCGGGGTCGGCCAGGATGGCGGCGATGGCACGCTCAACATGACTGGCGGCACCATGCAAGTAGATCAGGAGTTCTATGTCGGCATCGACACGAATGGCCATGCTCGCAACAGCACGGGTGCGGCGAATGTTACCGGTGGCTCCATCACAGCAAGAAACGTCATCGTCGGTCGCAACGGTGGAACAGGCACCTTGAACGTGAGTGCGCCTGCGGTGATTACTTCCACCCAACATGTGAATATCGGCGACGGTGGTGGTGGAAATGGCACGGTCAATCAATCCAGCGGAACTGTGAACGTGAGCGGTGAATGGTTCGCTCTCGCCCCCGGAGGCGGAAGCACGGGCACCTACAACATTTCCGATGGTGTGCTGAACGCAGGGACCATCGGGGTCGAAGTGGGTGCGGACGGCAACGGGTTCCTGAACATCAGTGGAACGGGTCAGGTAATCGCGAATAATGTGGCTGTCGGCGTTCGTGATACCGGTGTTGGCGTTATCAATATGACTGGTGGCCTGCTGCACGCCAATGACCACATCACCCTTGGTGGCGACCAGAGCGGTGGCGCTGGAACGCTCAATGCGAACGGCGGCGTCGTCGAAGCCAATTACATTGCCACTCAAGATGTCGCGACATTGAGCATGAATGGGGGAACCATCCGGGCCAATGTGAACGAGCCTAACTTCCTGCGTGGTTTTAATAACGCTGGCGGACATTCCGCGATCATCATGGTCGGTGCTGGCGGTACGATTGACAGCAACGGCAAGAACATTGGCATCACTGCTGGGAACGAAATCACGGGAACTACCCTGACGAAAGTCGGTGCCGGTGCCCTGACGATTAACGCGCTCCAGACATATAACACTCTGGAGGTGAACGGAGGACGCGTGAACCTGAACAGCGCATTGAACAGTGCGACGATTAATGCGAACACCGGCATTCTGGTGGTGAACGCTTCCCTGACGAACACCGACGTCAACGTCGATAACACCAACAGCACGTATTTCACCGTCGATCAGAATCTGAACAGCCTGACCATTGCAAATGGTGGCTATGTGGAAATCGGCACTACTCCGCCTCCCGCTCCGGCTCCCGCATTTGATGGTGGTGCCGGCGATGCAGGTGGCTTTGAGTCATCGGTTGCCGATGCTTCGAATCCGTTGCTGGTAACTTCCTCGGTTCAAGGTGTTCCCGAGCCTGGCACGGTCAGCCTGCTGCTCTTGAGCGCGCTTGGATTGCTGGGCCGTCGTCAGCGTCAAAAGAGAGATTGAGATCCTGAGTTACGATGGAGGTAAAGCCTCCAGTTCGGACTAAGAAAAAACTGCAAGCGGCCCCGGATTGCCGGGGCCGCTTTGTTTTTTCCCGGCTGACGTTGACCCGTTCCGGCGCGCGGGCTAGGGTCGCGGCCCTTTTTCCAAAACGAAACGCGCGATGAATTACAAAGACTCCCTGCTGCTGCCGAAGACGGATTTCCCGATGAAGGCGGACCTCATCAAGCGCGAGCCCGAGCGGCTCGCGCAGTGGGAGGCGGCGGGGCTTTACTGGCAGATCCAAAAGGCGCGCGAAAACGAGCCGCTCTTCGTGCTGCACGACGGGCCGCCGTTCGCGAATGGCGATGTCCACATGGGCACGGCGCTGAACAAAATCCTGAAGGACATGATCGTGAAATCGCGCACGATGGCCGGGCTGCGCGCGCCGTTCGTGCCGGGCTGGGACTGCCACGGGCTGCCGATCGAATTCAAGGTGGTGAAGGAATCGCGCGGCCTCGCGCCCGCGGAAATCCGCCGTCGCGCGGAGGAATTCGCGCGCAGTTACATCGACATCCAGCGCCGGCAATTCAAGCGGCTCGGCGTACTGGGCGATTGGGAAAATCCGTATCTCACGCTCGCGCCCGGCTACGAGGCGGAGGTGCTGCGCGCGTTCGCGATCTTCGTGGAAAAGGGGCTCGTGTATCAGGCGAAAAAGCCCGTGTCCTGGAGCACCGGCGCGCAGACGGCGTTGGCGGAGGCAGAAGTGGAGTTTGCGAAGCGGACTGATCCGGCGATTTTTGTGAAGTTCACGCTTACGGAAGAATCGGCGGACAAACTCGAAGTCCCGAGAGGGACATCGATGGTAATTTGGACAACGACTCCGTGGACTCTTCCCGCAAATGTTGCCATCGCCGTTCATCCGAAAGCGAAATACCTTCTTTCGCCATACGTATCTCACGACTCCAGTGAACAACGCCTGATCGTTGCCGAAGAACTACGCTGGTCATTTGAAAAGGACACGGGAGTTGCCGCGATTGCCGACGACAAAATCTGGACCGGTGAGGATCTCGCCGGTTGCGAAGCGCAGCATCCATTCCTCGACCGCAAATCGAAGATCATCACTGCCGATTTCGTCACGATGGAAACCGGCACTGGCCAAGTCCACATCGCGCCCGGCCACGGCAAGGACGACTACATCGCCGGACAGCAAAACAAGCTGCCCGTGCTCTCGCCTGTCGATGACTACGGCAAGTTCACCGAGGAAGTCGGGATGCCGCAGTGGGTCGGGAAATATGTCTTCGATGCGAACGCGGAAATCGTCGCCTTCCTTCGCGAAAACGGCTCGCTCCTCGCCGAGCAAAAGTACACGCACGACTACCCGCACTGCTGGCGCAGCAAAACGCCGATCGTCTTCCGCGCGGTCGAGCAATTTTTTATCCGCGTCGATGCCATCCGCGCCGACGCCCTCGCCGCGATCGACCAAGTGACGTGGCTCCCGCACTGGGGACGCAACCGCATTCACGGCACCGTCGAATCGCGGCCTGACTGGTGCATTTCGCGGCAGCGCACCTGGGGCGTGCCGTTGCCCGTTTTCTACGACGCCGATGGCAAACCGATCGTCGATCCCGCGCTCGCGCGGAAGGTCGCGGACCTCGTGGAAACGCAGGGCACGAATTTGTGGTTTGAGAAGGACGACGCGTGGTGGGCCGCGCAACTCGGCCTGCCCGCAGGCACTTCGCGCCGTAACGACACGCTCGATGTCTGGATCGACTCCGGCGTTTCCCACACCGCTGTGATGAAGACGCGCCCCGAACTCGGCGGCGGTCCGGCGGACATCTATCTCGAAGCGACCGATCAGCATCGCGGCTGGTTCCAGTCGTCGCTGATGACCTCGATCGCGATGTACGGCACCGCGCCTTACAAGACCGTCATCACGCACGGTTTCGTCGTCGATAAGGACGGCAAAAAAATCAGCAAGTCGTCCGACTACAAGAAGCCGATGGACGCCGAGCATTTCGTCGGCAAATACGGCGCGGACATCGTGCGGCTGTGGGTCTCCAGCGTGGATTACCAAAACGAAGTGCCGTTTTCCGAAGAAGCCTTCACGCGGCTCGGCGAGGCGTATCGCAGCTTCCGCAACATCCTGCGCATCCTGCTCGCGAACCTGCATGATTTCGACGCCGCGCACGCCTCGCTCGCAGGCGCGACGATCATCGACCGCTGGGTGCTCTCGCGTTTGCAGGAAGTCATCGGCGTCTGCACCGAGGCGTATGCCGCCTACGATTTCCGCAAGGTTTTCCAGACACTGAATCAGTTCGTCGCCGTCGAAATCAGCGCGCTCTACGTCGATATCACGAAGGACCGCATGTATTGCGACGCCGCGAATTCCCCGCGCCGCCGCGCCACGCAAACCGTGATGCAGGCGACCTTCGACGCCCTCGCGCGCCTCCTCGCACCGATCCTCGTTTTCACTGCCGATGAAGCGTGGGAATTCGCCGGAAAGACCACATCGATCCACCTCGAAACATTCCCAAAGTCGGATGAAAAACTCCGCGATCCCGCGCTCGAAGCGCAAGTCGAAGAGCTGCTGAAACTGCGCGGAGTCATCGCACAAGCCGTCGAGCCTGCGACGCAATCGAAGCTCATCGGCAAGGCGCTCGAAGGCGCGATCACACTGGAAATCGCGGATGCGAATTTGCTCGCGTCCATCTCCGGAAAAGCCAGCGAACTCGAAGAACTCTTCATCCTCAGCGACCTCACGCTCGCCGCCGGATCGGCGACAAAAGCGACGCTCACCAAAACCGTACATGCCAAATGCGCGCGCTGCTGGCGGCACCGCGCGAGCGTCACGACGATCCCCGCGCACCCGGAACTCTGCGACCGCTGTGCGAGCGTGGTTTCCGCGTAGCACGTCGCGGAAGATTTCCGGGGAGCGCGCGCGTCCCGCGTGCTGGTTTCAGCGTCCCGCCGAAACGAGCTTTCATGACGTTCCGCTGCAACTGCGGTGAACGAAATCTGAACGGATGCGTTTGGAAAGTCCGCGAAGGCGGGACGCCTTCGCCAGCACGCGAGACGCGCGCGCACCCCGGAAATCACTCCCGCAGCGTCACACCGAGTTCGCTCGTGAGCCGCGCCTTCAAGCGCCCGTGCGCCGCGTTCACCTCATCCGCCGTCAGCGTGCGATCAGCCGCGCGGTAGGTCAGCGAATACGCGAGCGACTTCTGATCGGCGGGCACCTTGGCCCCCGTCGCGTCGGTGAAGACATCGAACAGTTCGACGCCCGCGAGCAGCGGCTCGCTGGCTTTCGCGAGTGTC
>JAYVRQ010000308.1:0-5700 GCA_043776145.1 Chthoniobacteraceae bacterium | reverse complement strand
TTTGAAAACGCAGAGGCGCAGAGGACGCAGAGATCGCAGAGATTTTTTTCTGCGGAATCTTCTCTGCGATCTCTGCGTCCTCTGCGCCTCTGCGTTTTCAAAAAACAGCGTCCCGGAACAATGAGCCGCTGCCATATTCGCAGGCTTTCCAAGCGCGGCACGCTGCGGTATTCGTTTCCCACAAACTCCCATGAACACGTCCCTCATCATCCCGCCATTCAACCGCCGCCGCTTCCTCTCGCACTGCGGACTGAGCCTCGCATTTTTCACCGTTCCCGGCGCGTTTGCCGAGGAACTCATCCGCACGCCGAAGCAAACCGAGGGGCCGTTTTACCCGGATCATCTGCCGCTCGATACGGACAACGATCTGCTCATCCTGAACGACGCGCTCACCCCCGCGGTCGGCGAGGTCACGTATCTCAGCGGGCGCATTCTCGATGCGGGCGGCGCGCCGATTCGCAATGCGCTCGTCGAAATCTGGCAGTGCGATCACAGCGGCGCGTATCTGCATTCCGGCACGAACAACGCGGACAAACGCGACAAAAATTTTCAGGGCTTCGGGCGCTTCAGCACGGGCTCCACGGGCGAATATCTTTTCCGCACGATCAAGCCCGTGTCGTATCCGGGGCGCTGCCCGCATGTGCATTTCGCGATCAAGATGAAGGGCCGCGAAAAGTGGACGACGCAGTGCTACATCAAGGGCGAGCCGAGCAACGAGAAGGACGGCGTGTGGCGCGGCATTCGCGATGAAAAGCAACGCGAGTCGGTGACGGTGGATTTCGCAGCGCTGAAGGATGCGAAGGCCGGTGAACTCGCGGCGCGCTTCGACATCGTGATGGGTTTCACGCCCGAGGCGTAACGCGGCGGCGGAGCAGAAAGCCGCACGCGCCGAGCAGCAGCAGGCTCAACGCGCCGGGCTCGGGGACTCCGCGCGTGTCCGCGAGCGCGCCGTTGTTTTGAAAAAGCGGCGGCGCGAATTGGGAATCGTACGAGGAATTGTGCGCGTTCACATTCACCACGCCGCCGTTGCCGATCGTGAGCGAGGCGAGCCGCTGGCTTTCGTTGAAATTGATCGTCGCCGTGCCCGTGAGCGGCGCGACGGTGACGCTGGCGCTTCCCGTGCCGACGGCGGTTTCGAGATCGACCGTGCCGGCTTGCGTGAGCAGCGATGAATAAGTCTGCGCGCCGCTGAGCCGCAGCGTGCCCGCGCCGGTTTTGATGATGCTCCCATTGGAAATCGCCGCCGGGATTTCCAACTGCACGGACCCCGCCGCGCCATCGACGATGAACGTGCGGGCCGCGCCGCCGAGGTCGATACTCCCGCTGATGAGGCTGCCCGCCGTCGCGGTGACATTGCCTCCCAAAATGAGCCGCCCCGCGAGCGCGCTGGAAATCGAGCCGCCCGTCATCGCCACGCCGCCCACTTTCAGTGTGCCCGTCCCGATTTGCACCGCACCGCTGCCGAGGGTCAATGCGCCCACGCTTTCCAACACCCCCGCGCCCAGTCCCAATGAGCCTCCGACGTTCACCGTGACCGCGCTGCCATTCGCGATCTGCTCGTCGAAGCCAATCCCGACATGCTGCACGCCCGCGCCGACGCCGATGATGAGCGCGCCCGGAATCGCGATGGCCCCGCCGGTTTTCGCGAGCGTCAGACTGCCGCTCACGGTCGTCACGCCCGTGTAGGTATTGCTCTCGCCACCGGTCAAAACGAGACTGTTCGCCCCGCTCGCGGTCAGCGCGCCGCTCCCCGTGATCGCGCCGCCGAGCACGATGAAATCCGTCGCCGCATCCACGGTCAGCGTGTGGCTTCCGATGTTGATGCTGCCATTCACGGCGAAGCTGCCGGTGCTCGTCGTCTTGAACATTTGCGACGCGGCGAGCACGAGGTCGTTCTCGATCGTCTGAACGCTGTCGTCGTTGTTCGCGATGCCGCCGCTGCCAATCGTGAGCGTGTTTCCCTGAATCGTAAATCCGCCCGCGCCGCTGCCGAACGCGAGCGAGCGGATGCTCCAGTTGAGATCCGCATTCGGATTCAAGCCCGCCGTTCCCGTGAAAAAAAGATCGGCGGTTCCGTTGTTCGCGGGCGCGATGTTCGCGCTCCAATTATTGGCGGCGCTCCAATTGCCGCTGACCGGATCGCCGCCATCCCAAGTAAAATTCGCGGCGTGCAGCGCGGCGTTCTTAAACAGAACCGCCGCGATAACACCGGCGAGAGTGCGAAGGATCGTATTCATGGTGCCGCCGGAGTATCGAAAATACTCCGCACTACGGACGCAGATATTTTTACGGCGACAAGCGATGAAAATTTTCCTGCATTTTTTGTATTGTTTCCTTTCGCGCGCTTCCTGTAGAAGCCTCGCCATGCCCAAAACCAAACCAGCATCCAAGACCGCAGCCAAACCCGCTGCGCGCAAACCCAACGCCGCATTCATGAAGCCCGTCCAACCGGACGAGAAGCTCGCAGTCGTCGTCGGATCAAAACCCCTCCCACGCAGCGAACTCACCAAAAAGCTCTGGGACTACATTAAGAAGCACAAGCTTCAGGACGAAAAGAAGAAGACCTTGATCAATGCCGACGACGCGCTCAAGGCCGTCTTCAATGGCAAGAAGCAAGTCAGCATGTTCGAGATGACGAAGCTCGTCTCCGGACATATCGGCTAGCCTCGCGGCCCCGCCTGCTCCTGCCTTGGCGGGATTCAAAAACTCGCTCATCGTTGCGCTCCGGCGTCCCGGATTTTTCCGGGAATGCCGCTGCGTTACGACGCTGCAAAAGTCTTGTATGACCGAGCGTGATTCATCTTGCCGCCTTTTCGCGAAATTTTCCGTCGCGACCACTGTTCTCTCACTCGCAGCCGCTTCGCTTCGTGCGGGCGAGACCGAGTGGCCGCAGTTTCGCGGGCCGGGCGGGCAGGGGATTTCGGCGGCGGCGCATGTGCCGGTCGAGTGGAATGCGACGATGCACATCGCGTGGAAGGTCGCGCTGCCGGGACGTGGCTGGTCCTCGCCCGTCCTCTCGAAAGGTCGGCTTTACCTCACCACCGCCATCGACGGCGGGGACACGACGCTCCACGCGCTGTGCCTCGATGCAGCGGACGGACGCACGCTGTGGGACACCGAAGTCTTCCAGCCCGAGCCCGCCAGCGTCCGCGCGATTCATCAAAAAAACTCACCCGCGAGCAGCACGCCGATCGTCGCGGGCGAGCGGCTCTACGTTCACTTCGGACACATGGGCACCGCCGCGCTCGATCTCACCGGCAAAGTGCTCTGGCGACAGAACGCGCTCAAATATCCGCCCGTCCACGGCGCGGGCGGCTCGCCGGTTTTGGTGAACGATGCGCTCGTCTTCAGTTGCGACGGGGAGCGCGATCCGTTCGTCGCCGCGCTCGACGCTGCCACCGGCGCGATCCGCTGGAAGACGCCGCGGAATTCGCCCGCGAAAAAGCAGTTCTCCTTTTCCACTCCGCTCGCCATCACCGTCGGTGGCGTATCGCAAATCGTCAGTCCCGGCAGCGGTCTCGTCGGCGGCTACGATGTGCGCGATGGCCGCGAGCTTTGGCGCGTCACTTACGGCGAAGGGTACTCCGTTGTCCCGCGTCCCGTCTTCGCGCACGGACTTTTGTTCGTCAGTTCGAGCTTCGACTCCCCATCGCTTTACGCCATCCGGCCCGAAGGCGCGGTGGGCGACGTCACCGCCACGCACATCGCATGGACGATCCGCAAAGGCGCTCCGCACACCGCATCACCGCTCGTCCTCGGCGATGAAATCTACTTCGTCTCCGACGCCGGAATCGCCACCTGCGCCGATGCGAAAACTGGCGAAGTGCATTGGAGCGAGCGGCTCGGCGGCGGCTTCTCCGCATCGCCCGTCGCGGCGGAGGGGCGCATCTATTTTCAAAATGAAACTGGTGTAGGCTACGTCGTAAAAGCGGGAACAAAATTCGAGTTACTCGCCACCAACGACCTTGCCGAACGCAGCCTCGCCTCACCCGCCGTTGCAGACGGTGCCATCTTCATCCGCACGGAGACGCAGCTCTGGAAAATCGCGAACTGAGCGGGCGGTGCTTCGTTTCTCACTACGCTGCGTTTTCAAAAAAGCCGCCCCATCAACCAAGCGCGCAGCATCCCGCTTTTTAGCGCGCCGCGAGGCCGCTTCCGCGCTCGATGAAATCGCCCGCGAAATCCATCACGCACATCGCGCCGAAGCGCGCGTGCGGTCCCGCGGCGATGCCCGCAACGCGGTAGGTTTTGTTGAAAAGATTCGCCCGGTGTTTTCGTCCGGCGATGCCTTCATCCACGATCAGCCGCACCACGATCGCCCGTGCATCGCGGCTGCCGTAGTCGATGTTTTCCCCGACCGCACCGAGCCATTCGCCATGCCGCGCGATGCGATCGAACGAACGCGCCCCGTCGCTCCCTGCGTGTCCGAGCGCACCCGTGCTTCCCTGATCGAGCACATGGCTGAGCGCCGCCTGCGCGAGACCGCCAGAGTGTTCGAGCGGAGGAAGCGGCGCGGCCCGTTCGAGAAAGCGCACCGCCTCCGCGGCCGCATGACTGCCGGACGCCGAGCGCGCGACGATACCCGCGTACGCCCGTGGCTGCGTCCGCGCGAAATTGATCTCGGCAAGAATGCGCCGCCCCGCCTCCACGGCGCGAAGCTCAAATGCCAGCGCGAGGAATGTGAACAGTGTGAAAGCCCATTTCATTTCACCTGCAAAAGCAGGATGGATACCTTGGGGAAGAAATGAGTAAGGAGTAAGGAGGGAATGAGTAGGGAATGACCGAATGACGAATGAGTGAATGGACGGGAGCGCCCCGGCTTTCGGAAGATCATTAGTCATTCGTCATTGGGACATTCCCTACTCATTCACACGTTACTCCTTACTCATTTCTTCCCCGCTCCCCCGCCCACCCGTTTTTCCTTTCCAAGCCGCCCGTTCATTGCAGACTCCACCGCCCCGTGAGAATCGCCTACCTTTTTGCCCGGTATCCCGTCCTGTCGCAGACCTTCATCGACACGGAAATTCTCGCGCTCGAACGCATGGGCGTGGAAATCGAGATTTACTCGATCTACGCGCCGCCCACGAGCTTCCGGCACGGACATCATGCGCGGATGAAGGCCCGCGTTTTCTACGCGCCGCCGCAGTCGCTGATGAAGCTCGGCGAGCAGGAGGCGCGCAAGACCGGGCGCTGGCCGGTGGCGCTCATCGCGGATCACGACCGCCGCTTTGGCACCGAGCACAAGTCGTCGCTGCGCGCGCGCAATGCGCTGTATCTTGCGGACATTTTCAAGGAGCGCGGCATCACGCACTGCCATGTGCATTTCGCGAACACGGCGACGCACACGGCGATTTTCGTGAAGCAACTCAGCGGCATCCCCTTCAGCATGTCCACGCACGGGCAGGACTTCATGGTCGATCTTGGGAGCGACGATTTGTTGCGCGAGTTTGCGAAGGAGGCGGAGTTCGTCGCGAATGAAACCGAGTGGAGCAAGGGCGTGCTGCAAAAGCTCTGCCCGGCGTCGGCGGGAAAAATGATCCGCGTTTTCAACGGAATGGATCTCACCAATTTCGAGAACGCCGCGCAGTCGCCGGAGAATCCCGTGCCGCGCATCGTGAGCACCGGGCGGCTCATCGAGTTCAAGGGCTTTCACCATCTCATCGCGGCGAGCGCGAAGCTGCGCGACCGCGGCGTGCCGTT
>JAYVRQ010000307.1:0-1791 GCA_043776145.1 Chthoniobacteraceae bacterium | reverse complement strand
GGCGGCCGCGCAGCTCATCCAGCATGCGATCATGCCGCACGGGCGCGACCACGGGCAGGCGTTCGCGCTCATGATCGGGGTGAAGCGCGGGGTCAATCCGCGGCTACGGCTCGCGGGCGACAGCCTCGGTTGGTCGGATGTTTCCGCGATCGAAAACCTCTGCTCGGAGTATCCCGAGAATAAATTCCTCTGCACGATGCTGGCGCGGGAAAATCAGCACGAGCTCTGCGTCACCGCGCGCAAGTTCCGCAACCTGCACGTCTTTGGCTGCTGGTGGTTCCTGAACAATCCGTCGATCATCGAAGAGATGACGCAGATGCGGATCGAACTGCTCGGCCTCAGCGTCACGCCGCAGCACAGCGACTGCCGCGTGCTCGATCAGCTCGTCTATAAATGGAGCCACTCGCGCGGCGTCATCGGAAAAGTGCTCGCCGAAAAATACGAAGACCTCGCCGCGACTGGCTGGGAGCCGACTCGCGCGGAGATCGAACGCGACGTGCGCGACCTCTTCGGCGGCGCGCTGGAGCGATTCCTCGCCACGTAACGCCGATTACTTCGGACGCGGCCACGCGCAATGCACATGGCCGTCGTGGCCCTTGTCGCCCGGTCCCAGCACCTCGGTGGCACCGAGCTTCCGGCACTGGGCGATGAACCCGGCGACGTCCTTGTTTTTCGCCGATACCGGATGGCCGTTGATGGTGTCCACATCCATCGCGATCCCCGCATAGTGCCTGGACTTTTTACTGTGCGAACCACCGGCAAGTTCGGACACATGATACTCGTAGGTCTTGCCCAGATCGAGCATCGAGCGCATCAGCTTTTCATTGACCGCCACGCTGCCGCAGGGCGCGTTCTCATAGCAACTGCGCGTGGCCTTGAGCAAAAACATGCTCTCCGTGATTTCCGTGCGCGCGGTCGCGGAATCGTTGATGCCGGAGACGTGCGATTTTGCGAGCGAGATGTTGGGATGAACGAGCACGCGGATCGCAAGGAGGGCGCGTTCCGCGGCCGTGGCCGGCGCTTTGGCGGCGGGCTGCTGTGTTTTTACGGGTGGTTTAGCCATGGTGTTTTGGTGTTGTTGTTTGCTTCGAGAAATCGGAGGTCACGGAGCGGGAACCAGCGTGAAGCCGACGGTCTGTTTTTGCGTGCCACGGAAAAAGCCCGCGCCACGCTGCTGCCTCGGCAGGAAGACGCCGCCGAGTGCGCGGGACTGCGCTTCGCCGGGCGCGGTGAATCCCCCAGTGAGCAAGCCCGTCGCGCGATCACATTTCAGCGCGAAATTCGCGGCGGCATATTTCTTCGCGCCGGAACGCGGCACGGTGAGCGGGCCGGGAATGCTGATGCCGCCGCCGTTAAAGGTGATGAGCGCATTCGCGGGCAGCGCCGGATTTTCCAAAAACGCCGAACCCTCCACGGCCACGGTGGCGGCAAACGCCGCGGGATAAAGCGGCGTCGAGGTGTCCGGTTTGAACCACGCGAGGGTGCCATCGACGAAGGCGAATTGTGGATCATCGTGGAAGGACAGCGTGCCGGACAGACTTCCCGTGCTGCCATTGAGCGGAACGAAAAAAGCCCAGGTGCCATCGGGAGAAAGCGCCGCGCTCTGCGTCACGGCGGTGCCATCGGCCAGTGTCCCGGCGAAGCGCACCTTGCCGTTCGATTTGACGATGGCGATTCCGTAGCCGGAGCCTTGCGGAGTGGCCGACTGGGTCAGGTCGGGCGCGAACGCGAGCGTGTAATAGCCGGCCTGCGGCGCGGGATTCGTCGTGCCGCTGAAACTCGGGCGCACGA
>JAYVRQ010000306.1:0-5726 GCA_043776145.1 Chthoniobacteraceae bacterium | reverse complement strand
TACGGTTCTTGGTTTGGCATCCCAAGCTTTCCAACCCATTCCTCCAATTCGTACAAGTACTAAAATCTCTAGAAGATGGACTTTTTACACAGTCTCTCAGAATCAGAAACCGGGGAGAGGGAACATTTCAGCCGTGGGAACGGGCCGCGCGGAGCGCGGCGAGTGGCGAGGGTGTGAAAGTGCGGAATTCACCGGACTTGTGGTTACTCCTGTTGTTACTTTCCGCCGCTCGCGTCGCAAACCCCTGATAATCAGGAGAGCGGATGGGGGGGGATTCGAACCCCCGTTACCTTTCGGTAAACACGCTTTCCAGGCGTGCGCGATCGACCGCTCTGCCACCCATCCTAGTCGTTATGCCCGCCGGAGCGGAGCGGTGAATACAACGGCAATTCTCCAGTGGCGCAAGCGCGATGTTCGCCGCGGTCACTGCGGGCTTTCGCGCAAGGGTCCGCCCGAATGTCCGCGCAGCACTTGCATCGCCTCCGCGAGAACACTCACGGCGATTTCTGCCGGCGAGTCCGCGCCGAGGTCGAGTCCGATCGGTGCGTGAACGACCGCGAGGGCTGCGTCGTTCACTCCGCGCGCGCGCAGTTCGTCGAAGACCCGCCGCACCTTTCGCGCGCTGCCGATCATTCCGAGGTAGCCGATGCCAGTTTGTTGAAGCGCGGCGTGGAGCGCCTCGCGGTCGATGTCGTAATTCCGGCTCACGATGATGAGCGCCTCGTCGCGCTGCCATTGGTGCGCCGCGATGAATTCGGCGGGAGGACGGTCCCCGATTTTTACCGATGCCGCGTCGCATTCCGCGAGCCGTTCCGCGCGGTCGTCGAGGACGGTGACGTGCCAGCCGCATTCGCGCGCGAGCTTTGCGATGGCGCGCCCGCAATGCCCCGCGCCGACGAGCACGAGCGCCTCGCGGGACGTCTGCGGCTCAATGAGGATCGTCACTTCCCCGCCGCAGATCGCGCCGAAGGAACACGCATCGCCTTCATGCAGCGGATACTTTTTCAACACGGGCCGCCGCTCGCGCAAAGTGGCCAGGGCATCGGCGGCCACGAGCGCCTCGAACTTTCCACCGCCGATCGTGCCCGACGTTTTCCCATCCGCATACACGATCATCTTCGCGCCCGCCGCGCGCGGCACGGAGCCGGTCGTCGCGGCCACGGTCGCGAGAGCGCAGGCCGCGCGGCGTTCGCGGGCGGTCAGGAGTTCTTGGAAAAGGGCGTCGGTCATCTCGTGGAAAGTTCACGCTTCATCGCATGTCCGCGCGCGCCGGGCGAGCATGGGTTGACTGTTTCCGCGCCGCCGTTCATCACACTCCGCATGAACCTCCAAAAACTCACCGCCCTCGCCCTGCTCACCTGTGCCGCCGCTCACGCCCAGGAGACTAAACCGCCTGCGCCGGAAATCCTGCCGGGCAAAGGTCTCGCGCAGCATGATTTCTTTTACGCGGGCGAGGCTAAGACGCAGGATATGTATCTCGTGCGCAAAGGCGAAGTCGTGTGGGCTTACAACGATGCCAGTAGCAAAGGGGAAATCAGCGACGCGGTGCGAATGTCGAACGGGAACATTCTCTTCGCGCATCAGTTCGGGATCACGCTGATCACGCCGGAGAAAAAAGTAATTTGGCATTACGACGCGCCGCCGAAAACCGAGACGCACACGGCGATGCCGATCGGGAAGGAGCGCGTGCTTTTTCTCCAAAACGGCGATCCGGCGAAGCTCGTGGTGATGAACATCGCGACGGGTCAGGCGGAAAAAGAACTGGTGCTGCCGGTGGGGAATCCGAAGGGCACGCACGGGCATTTTCGTCACGCGCGGCTGACGGCGGCGGGGACGATTTTGATCGCGCACATGGACATGAAAAAGGTCGCGGAATACGACGCGACAGGGAAGGAAGTGTGGTCGGTGGAAACGCCCGGCCCGTGGTCGGCGGATCGTTTGAAAAATGGCAACACGCTCATCACCGCCACGAAATACGTGCGCGAGGTGAACCCGAAGGGCGAAACCGTGTGGGAGCTGACGCCCGCCGATTTGCCGGATTACACGATCAAGGGTTTCCAAATCGCGACGCGGCTGCCGAATGGCAATACCGTCGTGAACAATTGGGTGAACAGTTGGAGCGAGAAGATCGATCCGACGACGGCACCAGCGCAGGCCGTGGAAGTAACGCCGGACAAGAAAGTCGTCTGGGCGCTGCGCGAATGGACGAAGCCGAACCTCGGACCCGCGACGACGATCCAATTCCTCGACGAACCAAGCGCGCCCGAGGACGCGCATTTCGGCGAGATCAAGTAGGCCGCGCGCTGATACCCATCCAGGAGTGATTACCGCGAAGAGCGCGGAGGACGCAGAAAACGCAGAAGAATCTTGGAATAGAATCCATCTCTGTTTCCTCCGCGTTTTCTGCGTCCTCCGCGTCGTCTGCGGTTAATTTGGACTCACAGTTTCGCTAGGCAGACATCCAGCACTTCGAGCAGGAAGTCGGCGTCCGTTTTCGTGAAACACATCGGCGGCTTGATGCGCAGGACGTTGCCGTGGAAGCCACCCTTTCCGATGAGCAGCCCCATGTCCTTTGCCATCTCGAAAACCTGCATCGTTTCCTCCTTCGCCGGCACTTTTGTCGCGCGATCTTTCACGAGTTCGACGCCAAGCATCAGGCCTTTGCCGCGGATGTCGCCGATGATCGCGTGCTTTTCCGCCAGCTTGCGAAAGCCCGCCTGCAAATAGTTTCCGACCGTCAGCGAGTTCGCCTGCAAGCCTTCGCGGTCGATCACTTCGAGCACGGCCTTGCCCTGCGCGCAGACGACCGGGTTGCCGCCGAAGGTGTTGAAGTGAATACGCGCGGCGAGCGTCTGCGCGATCTTCGCGGTGGTGACGACGGCGGCGAGCGGCACGCCGTTGCCGATGCCTTTGGCCATCGTCACGATGTCGGGAATTACGCCCTGCGTCTCGAAGCCCCAGTAGTGCGTGCCCGTGCGTCCGAAGCCCGCCTGCACTTCATCGGCGATGCACACGCCGCCCGCTGCGCGCACATGCTCGTAGGTTTTTTGCAGGTAGCCGTCGGGAAAAACGATCGTCCCGCCGACACCCTGAATCGACTCCGCGATGAACCCCGCGACGCGTCCCGGCGTCGTGTAGTCGATCACGCTCTTCACATCATCCGCGTATTTTTTCCCCGCGTCCGCATCGCCCGCGAAGACGCCGCGATACGTGTCCGGCGCGAGCGCGTGATGCACGCCGAAGCTGTGCGGCACATTGAATTTCCAAGTCGAGTGCGCCGTGAGTCCCATGCCGCTCGCGTTGCCACCGTGGTAGGCATTGCGCAGCGCGATCATGTCGTAGTTGCCGGTGAAAGCCCGCGCCATGAGCAGCGCGAGATCGTTCGCCTCCGAGCCGGAGTTCACGAAATAACACACCTTCAAATCACCGGGCATTTTTGCCGCGAGCGCCTGCCCGTATTCCGCGATATTCGGGTGCAGGTAAATCGTCGTTGTGTGCTGAAGCAGCGCGGTCTGCGCATTCACCGCCGCGAGCACATGCGGATGACAATGCCCGACGCTCACCGTCACGATGCCCGCGAACGCGTCGAGATACCGCCGCCCTTTTTCATCGAAAAGATACTGCGCCTTGCCTTCAACGATCATCACGGGCCGCTTGTAATAGGCGAAGAGCGCGGGGCTGAGGAATTCCTTGCGTAGCGCCAGCACCTCCTCGACGCTCCGTCCGGTGTAAGGCTGCGGCTGGTGATCGAACGGTGGAAGCTGTGGCGTATTCATGGATTTTGGAAACCGCGTTGAAGGCAGGATTACGCGCAGATTCGTCTCACTGCAATCCTGTGAGCCAAGGCAAATGCGTTCAGGGCACTTAGGAATTTTAACACACAGGGACAGAGGGCACGGAGGAACACGCAGAAAAGAGCGGTGTTCCACGAAAAAATCCTCTGTGTAATTCTGTGCTCTCTATGCCTCTGTGGTTTAGGCGTAGGCGCGATCTGTTTTATATGGCGCAATTAAATTGAAAAAATCATTGTGCGCCAAATAAAATGGCACAATAGTCGATTTGCGTCATTTAAAACCACTTATATGGCGCATTAAATCTAATTGCGCCACTAAATATGCCAAAACAAATTTCACCCGAAGAACTCGACTCACTCCTCCGCGTCGTCAGCCTTTTTTCGGAAGGCGCGGGCTTTGACGAAATCGCCAGGCAACTCCCGGCCACAACGCCCCGGCGCACTCTTCAGCGCCGTCTCGCTTCGCTCGTCGCGCAGAAGCGCCTCGTGCTCGAAGGTGCCGGTCGTGGCAGTCGTTATCGCCAAGCCGTTTCCACCTACGAAATCGTGCCGAGCAAAGCATCACGCGGCGCATCCACCCGTTCGTTCAGCGATGGCGCAAGCGCCATGTTCATGCGCGAAGACCCGCCCGCCGATTTGCCCGTCGCGGCTGATGCCGAATCTGTGCGCCGCAAAGTGCGCGGACCGATTCACTCGCGGAAGCCGGTCGGCTACAACCGCGAGTTTCTCGATAGCTATCGCCCAAACGAAACCGCATATCTTTCACCGGATCTCCGGCGGAACCTCGCGACGATCGGGCACGCGCCTGAGGGCGAATTGCCTGCGGGCACGCGGGCGCGGCAGCTTTTTCACCGGCTGCTCATCGACCTCTCGTGGAACTCCAGCCGACTCGAAGGCAACACCTATTCGTTGCTCGAAACCGAGCGCCTCCTCGCGCTCGGCGAGAGCGCCACGGGCAAGGAGGCCGACGAGGCGCAGATGATCCTGAATCACAAGGCGGCGATCGAGCTGCTGGTGGAGCAGGCCGACGAGATCGGTTTCAACCGCTACACGCTGCTCAATCTGCACGCGCTGCTCTCGGAAAATCTGATGGCGGATCGCACGGCCAGCGGGCGGCTGCGCACGATCCCGGTCGGCATCGGGGGGACCGTGTATCATCCGCCGTCCGCGCCAGCGATCGTCGAAGAATGCTTCGCCAAAATCTTGTTCAAAGCGGGAAAGATTGCCGACCCGTTCGAGCAGGCGTTTTTCGCAATGGTGCATCTGCCGTATTTGCAGCCCTTCGAGGATGTGAACAAACGTGTCTCGCGGCTGGCGGCGAACATTCCGCTTATCCAGCGGAATCTTTGCCCGCTTTCGTTCGTCGGCGTGCCGGCGCGCGAATACATCGAAGGCATTCTCGGCGTGTATGAAATGAATCGCGTCGAGTTGCTGCGCGAGGTTTTCGTGTCGGCGTATGAGCAATCGTGCGCGCGTTATTCGGCGGTGCAGCGTTCGCTCGGAAAGCCCGATCCGTTCCGGCTGCGGCATCGCGTGCTGATCGCGGAGACGGTCGGCGCGATCCTGCGCGGCGCGATGGGGCGCGACGCCGCGATCGAGCTGATCCGCCGTGAGGCGGCGGCGAAAATGTCCGATGAAGATCGCGCGCGTTTCGTGGAGGAAGTCGAAACGGACCTGCTGAGCCTGCATGAAGGCAACTTCGCGCGCTTCCGCATCAGGCCTTCCGAATATAGCGCATGGCGTTCCGCGTGGCGCTGAAATGACGGGCGTCGCGGTGTTTGAAAAACGCCGCGGCGTCCGTCAACGGCGCTCAGCGATCGACAGTTATCCTGCCGCCGGGAGCGTGTAAGTCACCGCGTTCTTCGCGTCGATCGCGATATGGCCCACCTCGATGAGTTCGTCGATGAGCCTCTCGATCCCACCCTCCGGCGGC
>JAYVRQ010000305.1:0-5730 GCA_043776145.1 Chthoniobacteraceae bacterium | reverse complement strand
TCGCGGCCACCCTCGCGCGCATCGACGACGCCGTGCGCGCCGGCGCGCGGATCGTCTGCGGCGGGAACGTCGCGGGCCAGTGCCTCGACGCCACCGTGCTCGAAAACGCGCCCGCGCATCTGCCCATCTGCGCCGAGGAAGCCTTCGCCCCCGTCTGCACGCTGCACCCTTACCGCGACTTCGACGAGGCGCTCGCCTTCGTGAACGCCTCCGACTTCGGCCTGCAAGCCGGCGTCTATACCCGCGACCTGCATCTCGCCATGCGCGCCTACGAGACGCTCGAAGTCGGCGGCGTCCTCATCAATCAAGTCCCCACTTTCCGCGTCGAAAACATGCCTTACGGCGGCGTGAAGGACAGCGGCTTCGGACGCGAGGGCGTGCGCTATGCGATGGAGGAAATGACCGAGCTGCGCAGCCT
Source organism: Chthoniobacteraceae bacterium (assembly GCA_043776145.1). GTDB lineage: Bacteria > Verrucomicrobiota > Verrucomicrobiia > Chthoniobacterales > Chthoniobacteraceae > JANLQB01. Next base: position 5,312 of record JAYVRQ010000305.1, on the reverse strand, counting down.
CATCCTGCGGCTGGGCTGATCACAACCATCCGAAAAATCACCGTTCAGCACGCTTGACTCGCGGCGGGCATCCGTCGCACAACGCCGCGACACATTTCACCACCACCCATTACCACCCAATCCCATGCGCCTAGGCCTTAACACCTTTCTTTACGCGAGTCCTTTTACCAATGACAGCACGAGCCTCTTTACGAAGCTGAAGAAGTGGGGCTTTGAAACGGTCGAAATCCCAGTCGAGGCGCTGGAACACATCGACCCGGCGCGCGTGCGGGCGGCGGCGGACAAGGCGGGCATTAAGATCGGGAGCATCTGCGCGTGCATGGGTCCGGGGCGCGATTTTCGCGGGTCGGCGGCGGAGCAGAAGACCGCCAGCGATTATGTGCGCGGGCTCATCGACCAGGCGGTGGTGCTCGGCTGTCCGTCGGTCATCGGGCCCATCTATTCCGTCGTGGGTCTCATCGGGCCGCATGATGATGCGGAGAAGAAGCAGCAGTTCGATCTAGTCGTAAAGAACCTCAAGCCACTGGCGAAGTATGCGGAGAGTAAAAAAGTGCAGCTTTGCATCGAGCCGTTGAATCGCTTTGAGACGGACTTTCTGAATACCTGCGAGCAAGGGTTGAAGCTCGTGAAGGCCGTGGGTAGTCCGGCGGTGAAGCTGCATCTGGATACCTTCCACATGAACATCGAGGAAAAGGATCAGGCGGCGTCCATTTTGAAGGCGGGGAAACATCTCGCGCACTTCCATGCGTGCGGATGCGACCGTGGGACGCCGGGGGGCGATCACATCGTATGGAAACCCATCGTCGCGGCGTTGAAAAAGATCGGTTACAAGGGGGATATAGTCATCGAGTCCTTTACGACGGATGTAAAGGTCATCGCCCGCGCCGCCGCGATCTGGAGAAAGATGGAGCCGAAGCGGGATGACATCGCGGTGAAAGGGCTGGCGAACATGAAGCGGCTCTTTGGGAAGAAGTAGGTGGCACGGCAGAGTGCCCGGGATGCCTCACGGAATGGCATCCCGAGCGCCACATGCAGGGCCAAAGTCTCGCAGACGTGCCATCCCAGAGCGAAAATGAGGGCCAAAGGCCCGCAGACCTGCCAGCCCAGGGCAACGCCCTGGGTATGCGATAACCACGAAAGAAAGCCCTGAAAGGGCGGCACAAACCTCCCATGCCGTGCCTTGTTTCGCCCTTTCAGGGCTTTCGGAAGTCATGCGCCAATCCCAGGGCGTTGCCCTGGGCTGGCTTGCGTTGCACCTTTGGTGCATAAAGGCATGGATTCCATTCCCGCAGATCGCACCGCTGCGATCAAAGGAAGCGAATGGATTCACAGCACCCGCTCCAGCCGCAGATGCCCGTCCTTCTCCGCCTCGACTAGCTGATCCGTCAGATCATACCAAGGCTGAAGCTGTCCGGCCTGATAGGTCCGGCTCATCACCACATAGATCGAAGTCTGCGCCGCGCCGATGCCGACCGAGTGGACATCCGTCCACTTCCGCGCATGGAGTTCATCGCTCACCTTCAACGCCTCGTCCTCCCACGCCAGGGTTCGCACGAAAGGGAAGGGCGCGGTCTTCTTCCCGGTGATGAGCATCTTTTGCAGGAGCTTGCGGATGAGATTCGGGAAGAAGCGTCCCACTGTGAACATCAGCGCGCGGAGCATCACGAGGTTGAAGGTCGTCATCTGTTTTGTCTTCGCCCAGCCTAGTTTCCCCCGGATCGTGATGGCATCGTCTTCCAACTCGAGGTCATACTTACCCACCAGGTGTCCGACGGCATTGCGGACCTTCCGACCGCTGGCGACTTCCAGGGAAAAGTGGGTGTCGGAATACGCGAGTTCGTCGCCGCGGAAGAGTTTGAAGACCCCGCCTTTATTGAGCGCGAGGTAGAGGGTGGCATCGCCCCGCCGCTCGATGAGGAGGCCGGCTTTCTTGAAGAGAAGCCTGCCCGCCGGGCGCGCGACGGGTGTGGGGCGGTCGTCGATATAATGCTGCCAGGCCAGCAGATAGCTCCAGGCATGATGCCCGAGGATATGATCGTCCGCATAACAAGCGCCGAGTCCGCGGGCGAGGCCGGTGAGGAAGCGGTCGTTGATCTCCAATGCCTCGGGCATCCACTGGCCTGCGACTTCAAAGCCGTGGGGGAAGAAGTTATAGGTATTGCGGCTCGTGTACTCCCCGCCGAAGGAGCCATCGGGATGCACAAAGTGCGCGGCGAAATGGATGGCTTTCTGAAGGGCGGTCTTGATCTCCGTGGTGGGAGTGAGCGCGTGGAGTTGGGCGAGCAGTGCAATCGTGAGGGTATGGTAGCCGGGGTCACAGCCTTCGTATTCCTGGAACCAGCCTTCGTCGTTCTGCCATTCGAGCACGCGCTTGAGCCGTTTGGCTTTCGCCTTGTCCCAATGCTGGCTGGCAAAGAGCCTCCCCGCTTTTTCCAGACAAAGAACGATGAGCGCCTGGTGATTCGTGAGCCTCCCGCTTTCGTGATGATCCGCCAGCCAGTCCGCGCGCTTTCCAAAGAAGTCGAGCATCTCGGGATTCTGCAACTCGAGCAGGGTATAGCTCTCGATGCAGGCCAGCAGTGAGAACGCGGCAGCGCCGGCGGCTTTTTCAAAGGGGAAATAGTCGTCGCAGGAACCATCGGCATGGGCGCTGCGAGCGGCGTAGAGGATGCCAGCCTCGACCCATTCCCTGATGGCGGGGATTTGGAAGAATGGGTTGCCGGGGATGGCCAGGTGACAGGCCAGCGCGAGGGGCCAAACGAATTCCTGCGCCATGCCACTGGGAAAGTCGATGATCTTATAGTGCCAGAAATTCCGGTCAAAGCAGCCATACGTGGGCGAGTGGGGATTGCGATCCTGGAGAGTGAGGATTTTGGGAATCAGCGCCAGAGCCTCATGGGCAAAGAGATTGCAGCTCATCGGTATTCCACCCTTTTCACCCGCACCTGGATGTCTTCGAGCAGTCGGCGGTTCACGGCCACGATGTCCGCCACGATGCCGACGATCCAGAGCTGCACGCCGATCAGGATCAGGATGGCCGCGAGGATCAGGCTAGGCAGCCGCGTGCGCGCGCTTTCTTCCACGATATAGAAATACCAAAGCCATCGCAGCCCGATCGCGGTGCCTGTTACAAAAGGAACCGTGCCCAAAGTTAGGAAGACGCGCAGAGGCTTATAGGTAATCGAGATTCGCAAGATAGTTAGGATCGAGCGTTGCACATAGGATCGCATCGACTTCACTAGTCGCGACGGGCGCAGGTCGGGGTTCGTCCGCACGGGGACGGAGAGAATGGGGATGTTCTTCTGCCCGGCCTGGATGATGGTTTCGAGGGTATAGGTATAGCGCGAAAAAACATTCAACTGGAGCGCCGCCTCCCGGCTCATCGCGCGAAAGCCGCTCGGCGCATCCGCGACTTCCGTGCCGCTCGCCTGCCGAACGACATACGAGCCGATGCGTTGCAGGAGCTTCTTCAGCGGAGAAAAATGCGCGGTGTCCGCGACGGGGCGTGCGCCGATGACGATGGCCGCCTCGCCATTCACAATCGGTGCGGTGAGTTTCGGAATGTCCTCGGCGCAATACTGATTGTCCGCGTCCGTGTTCACGATGACCTCCGCGCCCGCCCGCAACGCGGCATCCAGCCCAGCCATGAACGCCGCCGCGAGCCCGCGATGCACGCCGAGTTCCACGATATGCTCGACCCCATGCTCGCGCGCGACGGCCACGGTGCGATCCTCGCTCCCATCATTGATGACGAGCCACTCGACCGCATCGAATCCCGCCACGACACGCGGAAGTGCGCGAAGCGTGACGGCGAGGGATTTGTCCTCGTTAAAGCAGGGAATTTGGATGATGAGCTTTTTCACGCGGCGAAGCATTGAATCGGTTCGCGCGGCACGGAGCCAGCGCGAATTACCGGAGCGAAACGTCTGGCTTGATGCCTGTGCCTTACAGGGGAAAGGCCACGCAATATCCGCCGCCCCAATCCCAAACTCGGGAATGCACTGCCGGACATTCGCTGGTCCAATCCGAAGCTGGGGACTGCACCGTCGGACATCCGCTGGTCCAATCCCCAGCTCGGGACTGCACCGCCGAACATCCGCCGGTCCAATCCCCAGCTCGGGAATGCACCGCCGGATATTCGCTAGTCAAATCCCTAGCTTGGGATTGCATCGCCGGACATCCGCCAGTCGAATCCCTAGCTAGGGATTCGATCAATGAGGATTTTTGACCACCTTCCCATCACTGGGATCATGGCCCTGGAAATATTTGCCGTGACATCTCGCGGCGGGAATGCTGGAATTCCCTTGCAGCAAAAGTTTGTCAGCCGTCCCCGCAAATATATGAAGCTCCGATTCAATCGCGCCAGTCTCATCGCCGCATGTTTGCTCATCGCTTTTTTTGGAGCCGACTGCAAAAAGAAGCTGCCGGTTTCGCTGCAAGACGATGGCGGCGGGAGGAAGCCCGCCGATTTCCCGGAACTCGCCGAAGATGTCTTCAAGCCGATGGACGGCGGGCTCACGCTGACGGCGGACGAAATCAAGGGTCGCAATACCTGGAACCTGTGGTGCGGCGGCGATGAACAGTTTTGGGACCGGGTCGCGCGCGAGGCGCTCGGCCTCTTCGATCTTCTGAAGACGATCGACTCGCGCGGGCGTGCCAAGCGGTTCAAGGAACTCGGGCTTATCAATCAGCCGGGCTACCAGCAGGCGACCCAGCCGGACAAGTATGGGTTGTGGATCGACGAGGCCGTCGAACAGGAGCCGGCTTCCATCGATCCGAAAGTCTATGGACGCGCGACGGGCGTAATGGGTTTCCGCCTCTTTGACAATCCCGACTTTACTGCCGAAGCCGCGAAAGCCTGGGATGGCGCGAAGTATAATAGCGATCCGCAATATGCCACCAAGCAGGGGCTCATCCGACCCTATCGCGTGGGTGTCTCGTGCGGCGCCTGCCACATTGCCTTTAACCCATGCAAGCCTCCCGTGGACTATAACAACCCCAAGTGGGAAAACCTAGCCTCCGCCATCGGCAATCAATATATTGCCGAAGGTGCGGTCTTTGCGCCGAATGTGAAGGAGGGTGGCTTCTTTGCCGAGATGCTCAAGAACCAGCCGCGCGGCACTTCGGATACATCGCGCATCGCCACGGATCACATCAATAACCCAAATGCGATCAATGCCATCTTCAAGCTGGGACCAAGGATCGACATCGGAGAAGAGGAAACGCTGTCCGGCGAAACGCTGCTCATTCCCAGGTCTAAGGCGAAGATGAAGGTGCCGCACATTCTCAAGGATGGGGCGGACTCCGTGGGA
>JAYVRQ010000304.1:0-21762 GCA_043776145.1 Chthoniobacteraceae bacterium | reverse complement strand
AATGGCGCGGCAAGCGACAATGTAGCGCCGACGACTCGTCGGTATGGGCTTCGGAAGACAGCCGTCTCGGCTGTTATGGTGAGCAGCCGTCTCGGCTGCTCATACAGGCCGGAGGCCTGTCTGCCCTGACAGGCGAGGACGCCTGTCTTCCATGACGCGCAGCTTTTCAATACCCCTCCGCTACGCGGGAAGCACTGCCCGCAAAAACGGCGCGGTCCTGCTCACCGTGTGCCGCGCGACTTCCTCCGGCGTGCCGCACGCGACGACTTCACCGCCGGCCGCGCCGGCCTCGGGGCCGATGTCCACGACGTAATCGGCATCCGCAATGAGCGAGAGATTGTGCTCGATGACGAGCACCGTCGCGCCGTCGTCCACGAGGCGGTGCAGCACTTTCAGCAATTCCGCAACGTCCGCCATGTGCAGGCCGATGGTCGGTTCCTCGAGGAGGTAGAGCGTGCTCTTCGGCTCGCGCTGGCGGCGCAGGCGCGAGTTCGCATCGCGCGCGACGCCTTGCACGAGTTCGGCGACAAGCTTCAGCCGCTGCGCCTCGCCGCCGCTCAGCGTGGGGCTCGGCTGACCGAGGCGGATGTAGCCGAGACCCGTGTCGCACAGCAGCGCGAGGGGACGGTTGATCTTCGGCGCGGCCTTGAAAAATTCCGCGGCCTCCGCGAGCGACATGTCCATCACGTCGCCGATGCTCTTTTCGTTGTAGAGCACTTCGAGCGTCGCCGGGTTGAAGCGCTTGCCGTGGCAGTCCGTACATGGCTGGTAGCTCGTCGGCAGGAAGGCCATCTCCATGCGGATGACGCCCTGCCCGCCGCACGTCTCGCAGCGCCCGCCCTGCGTGTTGAATGAAAATCGCGAGGCCGTAAAGCCACGCATCCGCGCAAGCGGGAGCTGTGCGAAGAGCCCGCGGATTTCGTTGAACACGCCGAGGTAGGTCACAGGCGTCGAGCGCGTCGTCTTGCCGATGGGCGACTGATCCACCTCGTGGACGGCCTCGATGAATTCCACGCCTCCGAAAAAAGGCACGCCTGCCGGACGCACGACGACAGCCTGCTTCGCCGGCTTTCCACCCTTTGCTTTGTTCGCTTTCGCCCACAGCGCCTTGCCCCGTTTCACGGCCTCCTTCAGCTCGCGCTCCACGCCGGGCTTCAGCACTCCGCGCATGAGCGTGCTCTTGCCGCTGCCGCTGATTCCGGTGATCACGCTCAGCCTGCCGATCGGAAATCTCACATCCACATTCTTCAGGTTGTTCGTGCGCGCCCCGCGGACTTCGAGCCACTTCGCATCGGCAAAATCACGCCGTGTGCCGCGCGTAGGATGCGCGAGAGGGTGCCGCAAATATTTTCCCGTCGCGCTGCCCTCGCAGCGCGCGATGTCGTCGAGCGATCCGATCGCGCACACCTCGCCACCATGCACTCCAGCGTGCGGGCCGAGATCGATGATCGTATCCGCGCGGCGCATCGTCTCCTCATCGTGCTCGACAACCACGAGCGAGTTCCCTTTCGCGCGCAACGCGGTGAGCGTGTCGAGCAGCGCGTCGTTGTCGCGCGGATGGAGGCCGATGGTCGGCTCGTCGAGCACGTAGAGCACGCCTCGCAAATTGCTGCCGAGTTGCGCGGCGAGGCGGATGCGCTGGCTTTCGCCACCACTGAGCGTCTTTGCGCTGCGACCGAGGCCGAGGTAGTCGAGGCCCACTTTTCCCATGAAGCGCAGCCGCTGCTCGATCTCCGGCACGATGTCCTCTGCGATGCGTTTTTGCGCGTCGGTGAAAGTGAGCGCCGCCACCGCATCGAGCGCGTAGCGGACGGACATGGCGGCGAAGTCGGTGATGGACATCGAACGCCCAACGCCCAAGGAACGCGCCGGAAGGTTTTCGTAAATTTGAGAGGTCTTCGCCGCGCCCTTGGCTTTGGATACTGCACCTTGAGCTTTCGACTTTGCACCTTGGACGTTGGGCGTTGGGCGTTGGGCGTTGAGCGTTGAAATCGCCACCCGCACCGCGCACGCCTGCGGATTCAGCCGCGCACCAGCGCACACGGGGCACGGCACGGCTTCGCCTTCCTCCAGCGATTCTCCCTGCCGCTCGATGTCGAGTTCCTGCTCGAGCGCGGTGTCGAGGCGCGGATTCACGTAGTGCTTCCACACTTCGCCGAAGCCGCGGCACTCGGCGCACCAGCCGTGCGGTGAGTTGAACGAAAACAGCCGCGGGTCGAGTTCCTCAAATGACTGGCCGCAATCCGGGCACGCGCGCTCGGTGCTGAGGATGGTGCCGCGATTTTTTGCATCGAGCACGCGGATGGTGCCGCGCCCGATGTGGAGCGCACTCTTCACGAGTTCCTCCAGCCGACGACGCCGCACGCCGCGTGTGTCCGCGGGCGTGCGCTCGCCGACGAGCACCTCGATCGTGTGCTCGCGGAAGCGCTCCAGCTTTTGAAAATACGCCACATCCACGAGCTGCCCGTCCACCATCAGCGTCTCGAAGCCCTGGCGCTTCGCCCATTTCGCGATGTCCGTGTGGAAACCCTTGCGCGCCTTCACGAGCGTCGCAAACACGCGCACGCGGCCCTTCTTCGCGATCTCCTCGACACGTCGCGTGACGGCGGCGGCCGTCTGCGACTCGACCGCGCAGTGGCACTTCGGGCAGTGCTGCACGCCGAGCTTCGAGAAAAGCAGACGCAGGAAATGATACACCTCAGTGACGGTGGCGACGGTGGATTTTCCGCCGCCGCGTGTGACGCGTTGCTCGATGGCGACACTCGGCGGCAGGCCGGTGATGCGATCCACATCGGGCTTTTCGAGCTGCTCGACGAATTGCCGCGCGTAGGGCGACATCACGTCGAGGAAGCGCCGCTGCCCCTCGGCAAAAAGCAGATCGAACGCGAGCGTGCTTTTTCCCGAACCGCTGAGGCCCGTGATGACGACAAGCTGATCGCGCGGGATTTCGAGCGAGATGTTCTTCAGGTTGTGTTCGCGTGCTCCGTGGATGCCGATACAGCGGGATGCACTTTGGAGTGCGGGGGCAAGCGAAAGCGCGACACCGCTTTTGGATGCGCCGGAGGCGCGCGGCGGCTCTTCGGCGACACGCGCACTCAGTTCACCGTCCCCCACCGCGTCGCTCCGCTCCTGCCAAAGCGGCGTCGCGCTGTCGCTTGCCGCCGCACTCCAAAGTCGCGCGTCGCGCGTCTCGCAAAACGTCTTTCAGATACCGACCCGTGTGCGATTCCTCGACTTTCGCGACTTCCTCCGGCGTGCCTGCGGCGACGAGCAGTCCACCGTCCGTCCCCGCCTCGGGGCCGAGATCGATCACGTGGTCGGCGCATTTGATCACTTCGAGATTGTGCTCGATGACGAGGAGCGAATTCCCCTGCTCCACGAGCCGATCAAAAACCTTCACGAGCATCGCGACATCGTCGAAGTGCAGGCCGGTCGTCGGCTCGTCGAGAATGAGGAGAGTGGCGGCGACGCCCTCGTCGCCGGAGGGTGCCCGCGACGCCTCGTCGCGTTGAGCGTTGGCGCGGCGAGGCGCCGCAGACGGCGACGAGGGCGTCGCCGCCACACTCGATGGCGTCGCCATGACAAGGCGCTCGACGAGCTTCAGGCGCTGGCTCTCGCCGCCGCTGAGCATATTGAGCGGCTGCCCGAGGCGGATGTAGCCGAGGCCGACTTCCTCCAGCACACGCAGCGGCCTGGCAGTGCGCAGTTCGCCGTGCTTTTCAAAAAACTTCACGGCCTCGGTGACGGTGAGTTCCAGCACGTCGTGGATGCTTTTTCCGTCGAGGCGAATCTTCAGGACGTGCGACTGATACCGGCGCCCTTCGCACTCCGGGCAGCGCACGAAGATGTCGCTGAGAAATTGCATCTCGATTTTCTCGAAGCCGCTGCCGCTGCATCGCTCGCAGCGGCCCGCGCCACCGTTGAAGGAAAACGCGCTCGCGTTCAATCCCTCGCGAAGCGCCTCGGGCGTCATCGCGAACATCTCGCGGACGTTGTCGAAGATTCCGAGGTAAAGTGCGGCGGTGGATTTCGGGGTGCGCGAGAGCGGCGACTGGTCCACGAGAATGACCTGATCGATCTGCCGCGCACCGACGAGCTTCTTGCAGGCGCCAGCCGTGTTGCCGCTCGCGATGCCTTTTGCGTTCAGCAGATTTTCGTAGAGGACGCTGTGGACGAGCGTGCTCTTGCCGGAGCCGCTCACGCCGGTGACGCACGCGAAGACGCCGAGCGGGAATTCGACGGTGAGGTTTTGGAGATTGTGCTCACGCGCACCTTCGATGCGGAGCCACGATGCGGGCTTGCGGCGAGTCGCGGGGATGGGAATGGATTTTTCGCCGCTGAGGTAGGCGGCGGTCAATGAACGTCCAACGCCCAACGTCCAACGTCCAACGTCCAATGAGGAGCGGCTCTTCGCGCCGGAATCTGCGGGCGAACGTCGAGCAGTGTTCTGCTCCGTTCTTTGGATGTTGGACGTTGGACGTTGGACGTTGGACGTTTTCAGCAGCTCCTCCGCCGGCCCCGCAAACACCAGCTCGCCGCCGCCATCGCCGCGCCCCGGCCCGAGTTCGATCATGTGATCGGCGGCGCGCATCACGGCTTCCTCGTGCTCGACGACGAGTAGCGTGTTGCCTTTGTCGCGCAGCGATTTCATCACGCGGATGAGGCGGCCCGTGTCGCGCGGGTGCAGGCCGATGCTCGGCTCGTCGAGAACAAAGAGCGTGTTCACGAGCGACGCGCCGAGACAGGTGGTGAGATTCACGCGCTCGACTTCGCCGCCACTGAGCGTGCGCGTAGCGCGGTCGAGCGAGAGATAGCCGAGGCCGACTTCGAGCAGGTAGCCGAGGCGCGAGCGGACTTCGCCGGCGAGCATCTCGGTGGTGGAATCATTTCTGATTTCTGATTTCTGATTTCTGATTGGCTCGGATTCGGCGGCATCACCCGTAGCCGCACCCGTGAGAGCGCGGGCACTTTCTCCGGGAGGAAAATCACCCCGCGCTTTTACAAGCGCGGCTACGAGATCGCCGATCGGCATCGCTTGCAATTCGGGCAGCGTCTTTCCCTCGAAGCGGAAGTTCAGCGTCGCGGGCTGGTAGCGGCCGCCGTGGCAGTCAGGGCAAACGGTGTAGTTGCGGTAGCGGCTGAGCAGCACGCGGACGTGCATTTTGTACGCCTTGCTCTCGAGCCAGCGGAAGAAGCCGCGCACGCCATACCACAGTCCTTCTTTCCATAAGTCCTCGCCTCTGCGCTTTTCCGCTGCGCCGCGCTGCCAGTCTTCGCCCTCGATTACCCATTGCTGATCGCATTCAGGCAGATCGTCGAATGCCACTTTCACATCGATCTCTTTCGCCTTCGCGCACTTCATCATGTCGCGCTGGCAGTCGGAGCCGCTCTCGGTTTGGAACGGTTTCACGCAGCCATCCGCGAGACTCACCGAGCGGTCTGGGATCGCGCGGAGCAGATCGATCGCGATGGTGCGCCCGAAGCCCCGGCATGTCGGACACGCGCCGAGCGGGTGATTGAAACTGAACAGCCCCGGCGACGGCGGCGGGATGTCCACATCGCAATGCGCGCAGTGCCAGCCCGCGCTGTACGGATGCCGGAAGCCGGACTCGGGATGCCGGATCGCGAGCTTCCCGCTGCCGAGACGCAGCGCGTGTTCGATCGCCTCCGTGAGCCGCGAGCGGCCTTCATCGGAAATCGTCACGCGATCCTGGATCACCTCGACCACCGCGTGCAGGCGCTTCACTTCCGTGGGTTCGTCGGTGCGCAAAATTTCGCCATCAAGCCACACGCGCAGGTAGCCCTGCTGCTGGAGGAAGGAGAAAAAGTCCACGGGCTTTGTCCCCGCGGGCACGGGCACGCCAAACGTCACGAGCACCGCCGCGCCGCCGTGCTGCTCGAACACGTGCTCGACGATGCTCTTCGCCGACTCGGGTTTGATTTCGAGCGCGCACTGCGGGCAGAGCGCCGTCGCGATGCGCGGGAAGAGCAGCTTCAGGTAGTCGTTGATCTCCGTCATCGTGCCGACAGTCGAGCGCGTGCTCTTCACGTTGTTCGTCTGCTCGATGGCGATGGCGGGAGGGATGCCGCGGATTTCATCCACGCGCGGCTTGTCCATGCGGTCGAGGAACTGCCGCGTGTACGGGCTGAACGTCTCGACATAGCGCCGCTGCCCCTCCGCATAGATCGTGTCGAACGCGAGCGACGACTTGCCGCTCCCGCTCGGCCCCGTGACGACGATCAATTTTCCCAGCGGCAGATCGATATCGAACCCCTTGAGATTATTCTGCCGCGCACCACGCACCTCGATGCAACCGGGGCTCGGAGCGACGGTGAGTGCTGGGCGTTTGATCGGCATCGGGGAAAAAGGGCAGATAATGTGGTGCGATTCGTCTCGTTTAGCAACCGGCGGGAACGGAATCGTGCTCCTGTTACGTGACAGGTCACGCAGCGGATTCCGATTCACTATCGGAATATGGGAAACACAGTGTTCGTGTTCGTTTCCCTCCGTGCGCCGGGAGCGAAGATTTCAACGCAGAGGCGCAGAGAAGGAAGGCAAGGTGCGCAGAGGGAAACCAGAAATCTCTCCACGCTCCGCGCCATCCTTCTCTGCGTCTCTGCGACAAGTGCAGGCCCTCTCACCAAAAAATGCTCACCTCCATCACCCAATGAAATCCTCGAATATCTATAAACGCTCAACCCCGTCATTTGAGCGGTGATGCCCGCCGTCCGTACCCGCGCAACGGCTCAGAACAAATGCAGCCGCCGCGCTACGTCTGCGCTTCTGCATCCGCCTTCAGCTTTGCCGTGAGCTGGCTCACGCGTTGCTTCATGATCTTGCCGGACTTGAACTTCACCATCGCACGCGCGGGAATGACGAACCGGCTTCCCGGCTGGTTCGGATTGCGACCGACACGCGGCTTGGTGAGCTTCACCTCAAACACGCCGAAGTTGCGCAGTTCGATATTATCTCCGCGGGCAAGTGCTTCGATGATCTGGTCGAGTGTCTTTTGGACAACGTCGAACACCTCATGTTGTACCTGCCCGGTTTCGTTGCTGATATTCAGAACGATTTCCCTCTTGGTCAGTGTGGCCATAGCAGAGTGAAGTAACCCGCGCGTGCTGTGGTGGGCAAGCAAGGAAATCTCAACCCGTTACACAGAAAGTGGTGGCACCTCAGCATATTCCAGCGCCCACTCGCGCATGAAGCGCACGCGCGCAGGCTCGATGCGGTAGATGATCAGCTCGGGATTTTCCGGCGTACCGAGATAGCGGCGCAGCAGCGGATTCGCCTCCCAAATCTCGCGCAGAACCGCCGCGTCACTCTCAATGTGCGCGGTCCCGGTGATACGCACCTGATCGTGAAGCTCGTCGAGGTAGCAGAGTTCGCAGCGCGGGTTGGCAGCAAGCTCCCGTGTCTTTCCGTAGGTGCGAAGATTTGCCACGAAGATCATGAAACCTTCCACACGAACGGGCGACACCGGGCGGACGCGCGGCTGGCCGGCCTCATCCACCGTTGCGAGCATGGGGAATTTTGAGCGACGGATGACCTCTTGTGAAAGTCGCGTGGCTTCTTCGGGGGAAACCGGAACGGGTGCTGACATGCTGGCAATGGGAACAGGATTCGCCGAAAACTTCAACCGGGCGATCGCGATGCGTCGGCACGGCCTCTTAAAATCATATTCTAAATCCTATTTTTATTCCAAAGCCGCGACGCAGTGCGCGTCGGCAGGCGGGGTAACAATACGAATAAGAAAAAATCGGGACGCACCAGCTCATGCCACGCTCGACACCGCCGCGCCGCTGCGAAAATGTGCGCGCCATGGAAATCGCGAAGCTCGTGCTGCTCTTCATCGTCTCGCTGTGCGCCTACGGAGCCGTCACTGGCAGCACGTCGGCGGCGCTTTGCCCGGAGGCATTCACACTCGGGCGCCCGCCATCATTCGAGCATTGGCCGGCACTCGCACTTGGCGCAGTGTGGGGCGCGCTCGATCTCCTCATGCCTGCGACGTTCGCCGGGATCGCCCTTGGCCTCGCTGCGAATTTCGGTCCGCGACCCGCCCTGAAGACGTCATTTTTTCACCGTGTCATTCCGGGTCTGCTCGGCGTCATGACCGTCGTTTCGCTCATTGCGGGCATCGCGGGATTCGTCGCCACACGCCATGGCGTGCATGGCATCTCCGGCCCGCTGAAGACGACAATCGTGGTGGAAGAGCACCCGATGCTCGCCGCTGTATGGTGGTCTTCACTCGGCGGATTGCTCGCGCTCTTTGCCTCCGCGATCACCCTCGCCACATGGACATGGCGGAAGCGCGGCGAGATCGCGGAAATGCTCCGCAAACGCTGAGGCCTACCGCGCCGCAGCGTCCGGAACCTTCTCGGCTTTCTTGTGCTCGTCCTGGAATTTTGCGGCCCGCTGCACCCCATCAATGATCTGCGAGCCGTTCAGCTTCTGCGAAATCTCACGCAGAGATGCATCCGCGCCGGGCACCTCCGCGCTCGTCGCGAGCCAGAGCCATTTGTAGGCCTCCACCGGATCCTGCGCCTGTCCGATGCCCTGCGCACACATCGCACCGAGATCGAGCTGAGCCCCGGCGTGGCCGATCTCCGCAGCCTTCGCGATCCATTCGCCCGCGCGCACGATGTCCCCACGCGCGTAAAAAAGCCGCCCGAGCGTTGCCATCGCTTTTGCATCGCCATCGCGAGTCCCGGCGAGGAGCCTCGATGAAAATTCGCCGACCGATTCCTTCTGCATGTCCGGCGAAATCCAAAGCGCCGACTTCGCGGCAAAGAGCCCAGTCTTTCGGAATGGCTCCCACTCATCCGCATTTTGCGCGAGCGCAGAAGCGACCATGAAGAGCAGGAACGGCAGGATTTTCAGCATCCTGCAAAACGTAACGCGCAAATCCCGCTTGCCAAGCACCTGGGCACCGCGCAGCTTCCGCGCCCTCTGTCGTCGGGCCGTAGTTCAGCTTGGTAGAACGCTTGAATGGGGTTCAAGAGGTCGCGAGTTCGAATCTCGCCGGCCCGACCAGCGCGCCCCTTTCAAAAAGAGGGGGTTTGCTGATTGCGGGGTTTCAGGAAAGAAGTGCGTGTATCCCTTCCGTGTGTCCCGAATTCGGCCGACGCAATGAAAACCGACGAACGCCCGAGGAAGCTCGCTACTCGATAACTGCTCGATAATGTCGCTCCAAATCTCTACCGGCACCGCTTCAGCGGGGTGAATTACGGACGGAAAAAAGTGGCCGGTAAGGTCAAGGATCGCGCACTCGAAACTTCGGATCGCAGGACTGCGGACGGGAAGCTGAAAGAGTGGCTTCATTCCCTCGAATCGGTTGATCAGCAAAATGCGGATTGGAACCTCGAAACACTTCTTCAAAAATATGACGCAGTGCGGGCCAACATCGCTCCCTCCACCAAGGTCGGCGAGGAGGGCCGGATGAAGGCATTTCGTGCCCGCTTTCCGCGGCCCATGACCACCCTTGTGGCGCGCGTGAATGTGAGCGACATAGGCATCTGGCTGGCGAAGGTTTCGGTGCGGGAGAACGGGACCAAAAAGCGGTCATCAACGATCAATCAATACCGCGCTTTCGTGCGCGCGATTTTCGATTTCGCCGTGGCCAATGGTGTAATCGGGAAAAACCCGTTCGATCCCAAGGTGGTGGGGAAGTAAAAACAGCAGCCCATCGTCCGCCGGATTCCCTCGGACGAGAAATTTGAAAAAATCATCGGCGAGATTCACAACCCTTCGTGGAACGTGAAGAAAGGTCGGCACGGTGGACATCGGAAGCCGAAAAACCCGATGCCTCAAACCGAAAGCGCCGACTTCGCGGAATACCTCGGACGCGCGTCCGTGGGGCAGGCGGAAGTGTTCCATCTTCATCGGGGGGATATAGACATGGCGACCGGCACTATTCACTACGGTCGGCAAAAAACTCAGCGGCCTTTTGAGACTCCGATCCTCCCTTGGATCGAATCGAATCGCAGCAAGTGGCAATCAAAGATTAGGAGGTGCTTTATTTTTTTTTGCGCCGCTCTCGGCGTGACGCAGGACGAGCTGTGGAAACGGCGAGCAAGTCTGCCGCGAAAGTGACATCCGTGCCGGGTCTCGTCGCCCCGAGGTCACTCATCGGCCCGGTGGTACGGCGCCTTCGCAAGCAGCGGAGTTGGTCCGAAGCAAGACTCGCTGAGCGGTTGCAATTGGCTGGCTGGAGGATCAGCCGGAGTGGATTGGCGAAAATCGAAGGCCGGGTGGTCTTGGTCGGAGACTTCGAGCTGCTCTACTTCGTGAACGTCTTTGGCATCGGCATCGGAGACCTTTTCCCGCGCGAGTCAAAGAAGGCTCCCGTGCAGTCCATGATTGCGAAGGCAAATGGAAACCACCACACAGCATGAAAAAAGAGCGATTCATTCCCCGGCAGGCGACCTACACGGCTAGGGAAGCCGCCGCTTACCTCAGAGTCAGCGTGCGCCAAATCCGTAATTTCATCGCCCGCAAACTTCTGCGGAAAAGCAAAGCGCAGGCAAAGACGCTCATCCCCGGCGAAGACGTGGAAACCCTCATCGCGAGGACAAGCTGAGGTACGACAAAATTCGGGGGACAATGGTTCCCGCCGCCTCGCAGACTTGAGGCTTCCGCTCCAGGCCGCGCGCCAGACTCGCGAAGGGGCACAATGCGGCCTGCCAATTTCATCGTGCAAAGCAGTTCCGTGACACACGGACATATCACGCCGAGCCCATTTACTTCATGCGGCGAAGCATTCTTGAATGTCTTCCACGTCGAGCCAATGGTTCACGGCAACGCGCCCGTCGGCTGCCAGTTCTGTTGCGATTTTTCGTAACACTTCGCCACCACCGCGCCACATGATGATGAACTGTCATCATCATGCCGAAAAACGAGCCCGAGTTTCATCATGAATTTGATCGCACTCTGAAGGCGACGCATGGCGAGGTGCGTGCTTATCTCGCAAGCATCGGCGTGCCGCTCTACTGCGTGGACGATCTGGCGCAGGAAGTTTATCTGGCGTGGTTTCGCGCGTCGGAACAACGACCGCCAGAGGTGGTGCCGGTGCGCTGGCTGAAGGGGATTGCGCGAAGGATGGCGCTGAATTTTTTCCGCAGCAGCAAACGCAACGAGGACAAACGGCTGGCGGTGGTGGCGGAATTGCTGGCGACGGAATCGCTCGATGTGCCGATGCCAGCGGACGAGTCAGCAGAGGCGGCGCTGAAACATTGCCTGGGCGAAGTCTCGGAGAAAAACCGCGCGGTGCTTCGGCTGCGCTACGAGGAGGACTTGCCATCGAATCTCGTGGGCGAGCGGCTGGGCATGACGGCGGAGGCGGTGCGCATCCTGTTGATGAGACTGCGGGCGGCGCTGCGGGCCTGCATCACGAACCAAATGAAGAACGAAACCGTATGAATGACATCATTGCCCGTTTTCTGGAGGATCGCCGCAGTTTGAGTGATGCGGAACTGGACACACTCACGCGGCACCTTGAGGCCCATCCCGAGGAGCTTGCCGATATGCGCGCACAACTCGCCTGCGATGACTTGCTCTCGCGGCGCTTCGATGAAAAGCGCGCGGCATTCGTGGCGCGTGTGAAGAATGCGGCGGCGGTCGCACCGTCCGCTCCGGCGGAAAGCGACTTTGTTCGTGCAGTGCAGCAACGGGTCGGCATCGAAGCCGCGCCATCGCTTTTCGCCCGCTGGCGGCAGTGGTGGGCGTCGCGTCCGCGCATCGTGTGGGCTGGCGCTGCGGCGCTGGCGTGCATCGTGGCGACGATATTTTTTCTGCGCCCTGCGACTCTGCTGGACGTGCGGCTCGCGGAGACGCACGGGGATGTGCGCGTGTGGCGAGAGCAAAAGACGATGGCGGCTACAGCGGGCTTCGCACTGCGCGCGGGCGATTGGGTGCTAACGGGCGCGGACGGCTCGGCGGCGATGGAATTTCCCGGCGAGACGACGCGCATCGTGCTCGGCGCGAAGGCGGAGTTTGGCGTCGTCACCGCGCATCCCGGCAAGCAGCTCAAGCTCGTCGCGGGCACGCTCACCGCGAGCGTGGCTCGGCAGTCGGCGACCCAGCCGATGCTGCTGCGCACGCCCACGGCGCGGGCCGAGGTGCTGGGCACAAAGTTCGAGTTGAGCGCGAGCAAGACGGCGACGCAGCTCCGCGTGACCGAAGGCCGCGTGCTCATCGCGCAGAAGGACGAGGAATCCGGTGTGGTCGTCGAGACCGCGCAGACGGCGACCGTCACGGACTCGCCGACCGTGCAAATCGTCGCATTGCCGGTGGCCGAGCAGTTGCACGCGGGGCTGCTCGCGCACTGGACTTTCGACGGCCCGGACGGTGCGCGCGATGCGTCGGGTAACGGACGCGATTTGAAAATGAGCGCGGACGCGATGTTCAGCGATGGCCGTTTGGGCAAGGCACTCGACCTTCGCGCCGCGAAGGTGGATGTGGAATCGCCGCGCATCGAACTCCCCGCCGTGTTCAGCATCGCGCTATGGGTGCGGCTCGAACGTGGCGAGGCACGCCTGCAACCGCTGCTCGGCTACGACGGCCAACAGGCGGGTGTGGATGATTTCTGGCTCTCGCTACCGCCCACTGCGCCCGGTTCCGGCATCGTCCTCGATGTGCGCGGACGGCAGATGGGTTCGCGTGCGTTTGCAAAACGCGACGTAGTGCGTATCGAGCGCTGGCACCATCTCGCGGTCATCGCCGACAGCGTGCAGGGCCGGGCTGCTTTCTACGTGGATGGCCGCGAAGTCACCGGCCAGGCAGGTCTGCGCCAGAGCTTCAAGCTCGCGGGGCCGCTGCTCATCGGCCGCCGCGTGAAGGGCGGGCCGCTGCCATTCGACGGTCAACTCGACGACATCCGCATTTACGGACGCGCGCTCAACGTCGAGGAACTTACCGCACTCGCTTCAGAAATCTCCGCACCAAAATGAACATGCTCATGCATTCCCGACTCCTCGCTGCACTCACACTGCTCGCTACGATGAATGTCCACGCCGCACCTCCGCCGCGCGGCCCCGAGCCCGCGAATGTGCCGGAGGGCACGCGCGTCGAGCGCGACCTTGTGTATGCCCGCGAGGGCACGCGCGATCTGAAACTCGATCTGTATCTCCCTCCCGGCGATGCGCCGAAGCCGCTGCTCATCTGGATCCACGGCGGCGCGTGGAGCATGGGCAGCAAAAATGCGCCGAGTCCCGCACAGCAGTTCGTCGCGAGCGGCTACGCGGTGGCGCATGTCGAATACCGTTTCAGCCAGGAGGCGCGCTGGCCCGCGCAGATTCAGGACTGCAAGGCTGCCGTGCGCTGGCTGCGCGCGAACGCGGCAAAGTATCACTATGACCCGCTGCGCTTCGCCGTGTGGGGCGGCAGCGCGGGCGGGCATCTCGTCGCCGTGCTCGGCACGAGCGGCGGCGTGCCGGAACTCGAAGGCAAGGGCAACGACCTCAAGGAATCCAGCAGCGTGCAGGCCGTGGTGGACTGGTTTGGCCCGACTGATTTTCTGCAAATGGACAAGGCGGGCAGCGACATGAATCACGACGCGGCGCGCTCGCCCGAGAGCCATCTCATCGGCGGGCCGATCCAGGAAAATCGCGAGGCGGCGGCGAAGGCGAACCCCGTCACCTACATCCGCAAAGGCGCGCTGCCCCCATTCCTCATCATGCACGGCGAGCGGGATCGCAGCGTGCCTTTTAACCAAAGCGAACTCCTCCGCGACGCACTGCAAGCCGCGCACGCCGACGTGACTTTCCTTCCTGTGAAGGGAGCGGGCCACGGCTTCGGCGGTGAGAGCAACATCGCGCCCGTACGCGAATTTCTCGTCCGGGTCTTCGCGGCGCGAGCAGCCGCAACGTCTGCCCAATCCAAGCCATGAAAACACGTTTTCTCATCACCTTCCTGCTCGCGCTCTGCTCGCTCGCGCACGCGCAGACTTATTATGTCCCGGCCGGCGTCACGACCATCCGCGCGATGGTCGTTGGCGGGACGCCGCTTCAAGGCGGCACGCCGCAATACTGGCGGGACTTTTGCGCGGCGCAGCGGGTGGGGCTGGCGCAGTCGGTGAGCGACCTTCCTGCGGTGGCGGCGGCGAGCGGGCATCCGGAGATTGCGAATGCGCCGTTTGTGACCATCGGCACTTCGGCGGGCGCGTCGGCGGCGGCGAGCGCGGCGATTGGGAATCCGGCGCGGGCCGTCGCGGTAGTGGGGCTGCATGGCGTGATGCTGGCGGCGGGGAACGATGGCTTTAACGCAAATCGGAGCGGCGAGAACGGCGATTTCCCGACGCTGGATTTCAGCGGCGGGTATGGCGTGCCTATGATTCACAATTTCGATAACAACGACGGCTTTATCAATCCGGTGGTGCTGCAAGGCCTCGTGGAATGGGGCCGCGCGCACGGTGCGCCGTGGACGTTCTTCATTCACAACGACGGGAATCACACGGACAACGACACGGCGCTGAACACGCTAATTCTGCCGTGGCTCACGAGCGTGCTGGACTTGCGGGTGCCGACATCGGGAGCGGCGGCGGATGGAACGGTGACGCTCATGCCAATCGTCGAGGCGAATGGCTGGCTCGGCGACATCAAGACGAAGGCCATCGCGAGCTACGCGACTTACGCGGGCGACAAGACAAAGGCGGATTGGTTTCCGAGTCAGTCGGTGGCGACGATTTGGAGCGGGTATCACTACCCGCCGACTTACAATATTCCCGCGCAGCCCATCGTCGCGCCGAGCGGAATCGTGGCCGACCTGACGATTCTCGACCCCGTGAACAACGACACGGCGAGCGGCACGGGTTGGAAGATTTGCGGGAACTTGAAGCAGGCCGACCAGATGGGGTCGCTGGTGAAATACTTCCTGCTCGCGCCACCGCCCGCGAGCGTGGCGGGGCAGGATTTCATCCGCCCGATTACGCCGGGCAAGAATTACGTCGCCTACACGGCGGACCCGATTTTCACCTTCCGCGTGACGGCGAATGCGAGCGTGTATGTGGCGCACAGCGATGGCGCGGCGTCGCGTCCGGCGTGGCTCTCGACATGGACGAACACGGGCGAATTCCTCTCCATCACGGCAGGCAATCTCGACACGGGCACGCACTACACGCTTTTCAAAAAGGACTTCGCGGCGAACTCCATCGTGACCTGCGGGACAAACGCGCCCGCGCCGTCCGGACAGATGTATCTCACCATCGTGAAGCCGCTCGGCGCGCAGGCGCTGCCGTCGGTGTCCGTGAGCGCGAGCATGCCGAACGCGGTGGAAAACGGCGCGAACGGCGCATTCACCGTGACGCGCACGGGCGCGACGACGAATGCGCTCCCGGTGACTTTCGCCGTGAGCGGCACGGCGAGCAGCGCACGCTATGCGCCGCTCGGGACGAGCATCGTCATTCCCGCAGGGCAAAGTAGCGCGACGGTGACGGTGGCGACAATCAACGACAGCATTCAGCAGAACACCGAGACGGTGGTGCTCACGCTCGCGACTGATGCGGCCTACAATCTCGGCACGCCGACGAGCGCGACGGTGAACATCCTCGACGACGATTCGCCGCCGCTGCCCGTGGTCACGGTCGCGGACACCATCACGACCGCGAGCGAGCCGAGCACGCCGGGGCAATTCACGGTCTCGCGCACGGGCGCGACGACCAGCGCGCTGACGGTGAATTTCACCGTGAGCGGCAGCGCGACGAGCGGCGCGGACTACGTTTCGATTGGCACGAGCGTCGTCATTCCTGCGGGGCAAAGCAGCGTCGCGCTGGCCGTCACGCCGATTGATGACGCGCTCGTCGAGGGCACGGAAACGGTCACGCTTTCCATCGCCGCCAGTGCGACGTATGCGCTCGGCACCATCACGGTGGCGTCGGTGAACATCGCCGACAACGACACGTCCTCGCTGCCCGTGGTAACCATCGTGGCAAGCGATGCGGATGCGGGCGAGCCGAGCAACAACGGCGCATGGACGGTCTCGCGCACCGGCAGCACCGCGAGCGCGCTGGCAGTTACTTTTTCCACCAGCGGCACCGCAGCCAGGGCGGTGGACTACTCCATCACCGGAGCGAGTGGCACGACGCTCAACATTCCCTCTGGTCAAGCCTCGGCCACCATGACCTTGGTCGTGACAAATGATGCGCTGGTCGAGGGCACGGAGACCGCCATCTGCACCATCTCCACGAACGCGAACTACACGGTCGGCTCGCCAGCCAGCGCAACGATTAACATCACTGACGATGACGGCACCGCGCTGCCGACCGTAACCATCGCCGCGACGAATGCGAACGCGGCCGAACCAAGCACCACGGGGACTTTCACCGTGACCCGCACGGGCGCGACGACGGCGGCGCTGGCGGTAAATTTTGCGACAACGGGCACGGCGACGAGTGGCACGGACTACACGAGCATCGGCACGAGCGTGAGCATTCCCATCGGGCAACCGAGCGCGACGATTACTGTCACGCCGATTGACGATGCCCTCGCGGAAAGCACGGAGACGGTCATCGTCACGCTCAGCGCGAACGCGGCTTACACGCTGGGTTCGCCGAGCACGGCGACGGTGAATATCGCCGACAACGACAGCGGCGGCAGCGGCTCGACGGTGACGGTCGCGGCGACGACGGATGGAGCGGAGCCGAATACGAATGGGCGTTTCACTTTCACCCGCACGACGCCGACGACGGGCGCGCTGACGGTGAATTTCACCGTGAGCGGCACCGCGACGAGCGGCGTGGACTACACGAGCATCGGCACGAGCGTGACCATCGCGGCGAATCAGACGACGGCCATTTTGAATGTGCCGGTGTTGGATGACGGCCTCATCGAAAGCAGCGAGACGGTCATCGTCACCATCGCGGCGAGCGCGGGCTACATCGTCGGCTCGCCCGCGAGCGCGACGGTGAACATCGCGGACAACGACAGCGGCGGCACAGGCTCGACGGTGACGGTCTTGGCCACCACCGACGCCGCGGAGCCGAGCACGAATGGCCGCTTCACCTTCACCCGCACGACGCCGACGACGGGCGCACTCGTCGTCAATTTCACCACCAGCGGCACGGCGACGGGCGGCGCGGATTACACGGCGCTGCCGGCGAGCGTCACCATTTCCGCTGGGCAGACCACGGCCATCGTGAATGTGGCGGTGATCGACGATGCCCCGGTCGAAAGCACGGAGACGGTCGTCGTCACGATCACGCCGAGCGCGGGCTACCTCGTCGGCGCGGCGGCGAGTGCGGCGGTGAATCTCGCGGACAACGATGCCTCGGTGGCGTGGGTGCAGCAGCCCGCGATCACCTACGCGACGCACGGCACGGTGGAGGTGAAGCTCGACATTTACCTCCCGAAAAATCCGCCGCCCGGTCCGGTGCCCGTCTTCATCTGGCTACCCGGCGGTGGGTGGTCCAGCGTCTCGCGCGGAAACATCACCGATCTCTACCGCGCCTTTGCAGCAGATGGTTTCGCGGTGGTGAGTGTGGAGCATTTGAACAGCGGTGATGGCAAATGGCCGGTGCAAATCCAGGACATCAAGGCGGCGGTGCGCTGGCTGCGCGCGAATGCGGCGACGTATAATTTCGATGTCACGCGCTTTGCCGCGTGCGGCAGCTCTAGCGGCGCGCACATGGCGGCGATGCTCGGGACGACGGGCGGCGTGCGCTATGTCACGGTCGGTGGCACGACCGTGGATTTTGTCGGCGACAATGCGACGAACGCCGCGCAGAGCGACGCGGTGCAGGCCGTCATCCCGGTGATGCCGCCGACGCATCTGCTATGGATGGATCACTTTTTCACCTCCTCGATTCCCGACCACGACACGATCAATTCGCCCGAGTCGCAGCTTTTCGGAACGGAGATTCAGACGATCCCCGAGCGCGTGGCCACGGCCAATCCGCTGATGTTCATCAACGCCAGCACGCCCCCGTTTTTCATCACGCAGGGGACCAGTGATTCCTTCGTGCCCTTCAATCAAAGCGAGCTGCTGAATGCTGCGCTGGTGCGGGCCGGACGCCCGTCCACCTTTTGGGCGACGGTCGGCGGCGGGCACGATGGGAGCACGCGGGAGAACGTGGAAAACGTGCTGCTCATCCAGCAGTTTTTGAAAAGGACGCTGCTCGGAAATACGGGCAACGCGCTGCCGGTCGCGAGTTTCACCGCGTCGGCGCTGAACGGGGCCGCGCCGCTCGCGGTGAGTTTCAATGGCGGCGCATCGAGCGACAGCGACGGCTCAGTGACGAAGTATGCGTGGACCTTCGGCGAAGACACCGGCGCGGGCGGCGCGACGGCGAGCTACACCTACACGAAGCCCGGCGTGTATCCCGTGACGCTCGGCGTGCGCGACAATCTCGGCGCGTCCGCCTCGCTCACGCAATTCATCACCGTGCTCGCGAGCACGCCCGCGAGCGGCCTCCCGCCGAGCGCGGCGGTCGATGCGCCCGCGCAAGGACTCGTGCTCACGCGGCCGGCGAACACCCTCGCGCAGGCGACCGTGACGGACAGCGACGGGACGGTGGCGACGGTCGAGTTCATCCTCGATGGACAAAGCGCGGGCTTCGATCGGGTGACGCCTTTCAACTACGCGTGGGGCAATCTCGCGGTCGGCGCGCACACCGTCGCGGTGCGCGGCTACGACAATTCCGGGAACGTCACGCTCACGCCCACGCCCGTGACTTTCTACGTGCAAGACCCCTTCACTCTGCCCGCGGTCACGATCGTCGCGACCGATGCGAGCGCCGCCGAACCGAGCGACCCCGGCACTTTCACCGTCACCCGCACCGGCCCGACGACGAGCGCGCTGACGGTGAATCTCACCTTCAGCGGCAACGCGGTGAACGGCGTGGATGTGGGCGCCATCCCTGCATCCATCAGCCTTCCCGCCGGGCAGAGCGCGGCGGCGATCACCCTCACGCCGGTCAATGACACGCTGATCGAAGGCGCGGAAACTTTCGCCGTGAGCCTCGCGGCGAGTGCGAACTACGTCGTGGGAAATCCCGCGAGCGCCAGCGTGCTCATCAATGACAACGACAACGCGAACCCGATCGAGACGACCGGCATCGTTGTCTCCACGCGCACGGATGGCACGACCACGCGCGACGTGAAACTCAATGTCTATCGGCCTGCGACGGGCAGCGGGCCGTGGCCGGTGATCGTCTATTTTCCCGGCGGCGGCTGGACTTCGCAGTATGAGTCCTCCGTCGGCCCGCTCTTTACGAACCTCACCGCGCATGGCTACGCCGTGGTCAGCGCGAACTACGTCACGAGCAATTTCGCGAAATGGCCCGCGCAAATTCAGGATGGAAAAGCCGCCGTGCGCTGGGTGCGCGCGAACGCGGCAGCGTATGGTTTCGATGCGACGCGCATCGGCGTCACCGGGCCGAGCAGCGGCGGGCACATCGCGTCGTACGTCGCGGTTTCGGGCGGATTGAAAACGGCGCGCATCGGGAGCGAGGTGATCGACCTCGTGGGAAACATTGGCGGAAATTTCGAGCAGAGCGATGGGGTGCAAGCCGCCGCGCCGATCTCCGGGCCGGGCGATCTGCTGGCGATGGAGCACTACGATCCCGGTCACAACGGGAGCAGCTCGCCCGAGAGCCTGCTCATCGGCGCGGCGCTCCAGACCGTGCCGGAAAAAACCGCGACTGCGAATCCCGCCGCGCTCGCGCGGCCTGGGCTGCCGCCCTTCTGGCTCACCCACGGCACGGCGGATTCCTCCGTGCCTTTCAATCAAAGCGAACTGCTCCACGCCGCGCTCCTCCGCACCGGGAATGCCGCCACGCTCTGGCCCGTGCAAGGCGCGGGGCATGGCAATGGCGTGGTCGATTCGCAGGAAGTCCACGCAATGCTGAAAGCCTTCTTCGACCGCACGCTGAAAGGGCTCGCGACCAACGCGCTGCCCGTCGCCGCTTTCACCGCAAGCACGCTCACCGGCCCCGCGCCGCTGACCGTGACTTTCGACGGCAGCGCCTCGAGCGATGCGGATGGTGTGATCGCGAACAGCTCGTGGGCCACTGGCGACAACGGCGGAGCGGCGGGCGCGACGATGGCCTGCACCTTCACCCACGCCGGCATTTTCCCCGTCACCCTTTGCGTGCGCGACGACCGCGGCGGCAGCACGAGCGTTACCGCAAATGTCCTCGTGCATCCCGCCGGCACCGCGAGCGCCACCCCGCCGACCGTCGCCTTCACCGGCCCGGCGGATGGCTTCCGCTACGCGCGCACGGGCGACCTGCTGCTGCAAACCAGCGCGGCCGCGAGTGGCGGCGCGACCGTCGCGAGCGTTGAGTATTTTCTCAACGGGGAACCCATCGCGTGGGATAACAAATCGCCTTTCAACACCACGCTCGGCCGCCTCCCGCCCGGCCGCTACACCGCCGCAGCCCGCGTGAGCGACAGCACCGGTGCCGCCACGGGCAGCGCGCCGATTTCCTTCCGCGTCTTCGGCGAAAACGATCTCGAACCCCACCCAAATTTCACCGCCGCGCTCTTCGGCCTAAGCTACTACCGCTTCACCGACGGCACGCTCAGCTACAGCTTCGAGCGCAGCGACGACCTCGCGGCGTGGACGCCCTTCACCCCTGCGCAATCGCTCCTCCTCGACGGCCCGCAGGTCCAGCAAATGCAGGCCACCGACCCGCTCGGCACGAATGGAATTCCGCGCCGCTGCCTGCGCGTGCGGACGGCAACGACCCTCGGCGGTTTCTGAAAATGCAAATCACCACTCTATAATTCGCCCGCTTCCTCTTTCGGGCAAAGCGCGTGAAAGCGGAGAAAAGCCCGTAACACTTTGAGCCCGCCCGACCATTCCTCTGCGAAAGCTGTCTGCCATCCCCGCGTCGCTATTCATCCCACTTTATGAAACCACGCTTTCTCCTCGCGCTGCTCTTCGCCCTCGCTTCGTCCGCCTTCGCGCAGACTTCCAGCTACTACGTGCCGCCGGGGGTCACAAACATCCGCGCGATGCTGACGGGCAGCGCCTTCAATCCGGGAACTCCTCCGCAGTATATGCAGGACTACTGCGTGGCGCAGCGCGTGGGGCTGGCGCAGCTTTCGGGCGATTTGCCGGCGATTGCCGCCGTCACAGGGCATCCTGAAATCGCCCATGCGGCTTATGTGCGCTCGGGGATTTCGGCGGGATCGGAAGGAGCGGTCGCGCAGGCGATTGCCGACCCGGCGAATGTCATCGCCATCGTCGGCATCCACGGCGCGATGATGGCGATTGGAAATGATGGCTTCAATGTGAACCGGGGCGGTGACACGCCGGGCGGAATTTTCACGATTGATGCGGCGGTGGTCGCGGGCATTCCGCAGGTGCATACGTTCGACAATGGCGATGGCTTCGTGAGTCCGGTGACGCTGCAAGGCTGGGTGGAATACGGGCGCAGTCTCGGGGCGCCGTGGCATTTCCTGATTCACAACGACGGCAATCACACGGACTCGAACACGGCGCTGCAAACGGAGATGCTGCCGTGGCTGACGGCGATTCTCGACCTGCGCCTGCCGGCAAATGCGGGCACCGGCGATGGGACGGTGACGCTGATTCCCATCGTGGAATCGAGCGGCTGGCTCGGCGACAACAAGACGAAGGTGATCGGCAGTTTCGCGAGCTATGCGGGCGACAAGGCGAAGGCGAGTTGGTTTCCGAATCAAAGCATCGCGACGACGTGGGCGGGTTATCATTTCGCGCCGCCTTACACGATTCCCGCGCAGCCCATCCTCGCGCCGAGCGGCATCATCGCGGACCTCACCATCCTCGACCCGAACAACAACGAC